>CBEVZO010000027.1:0-12642 GCA_965554365.1 uncultured Anaerolineae bacterium | reverse complement strand
TCCTGCGCGTAAATCCCACACGTCCGCACCCTGATCGCCGCGCCGCAGCGCGAGAATCTGCGCGCCCTGCGCCTGGAAACGCGCCAATACGTCGCGGTATGTGTCGCGCCCGGTGATGCACTGTGCTTCGAGCATGTTAGGCGAAAACACGGCACACGCGCTGAGAATAGCACCCAGTTCGTCATCCGTCAGCGGGCGTTCCGAGGGCTTGAACGATTCCAGGCTGACACGGCGACCCTTCGCTGTTAATTCTTGCGCAAAGGTCAGCGAGCGCGCTTCGCCGGGGTGAATGCCCCAGTGGAAATTCGTCGCGGCACGGTAGGATTCTGGCAGCAAGTCCCAGGAGCGTGCCAACTGGACGCCGAGCGTCGGCAGCGGCACGCGCCACACTTGCCTGCGCCGCCCGTCGAACTCCAAGACCTGCCACGCGCGCGTGGTGGGATGCTCGGTGGTGCGTATACCGTCGAGGTTGATGTCTGCGCCGTGCATGGGTGCGAGACTCGCCGCGTCGAGGTCGTCGCCCACACCCGCGAAGAGTCCGACTGTTGCGCCTGATCCACACGCCGCCGCCATGCCCCAGGCGGTTTGTGGACCGCCGCCGCCCAGTACGCCCATGCGCGTATAGCCCTGCGGAAATACGATGTCGTCTAGGATGATGCCAAAGGCTACCAGATCGGTCACAAGCGGTTCCTCCACAGCGTGAGAATACAAGAACGCTTAGGTACGTTGGTGCGTTTGTTGGGTTTACCCCTATCCCCCCAACTCCCTTTCCCCGCAGGCGGAGAAAGGGGGAGTGCGTCATGCGGGAAAGTCCCCTCTCCGTTTACGGGGAGGGGATTTAGGGGAGGGGTAAACTGCCAGATCACTGCTACATTCAATTGCATTTCCGTATGGCCTAATCTGACTCCAAACAATCCTTTAATTGCCGCCCGCACGTTGCGCCAGATAAAGCGCCTCGTTCAGCGTGGTCATGTTCACGTCCTCGCCCAACAGTGTGACCGCACCCGTTGCGAGGTCCAGATAGTGCAGTTCTGTCAGCACATAGGCGAGAATCTCTGGCTCATAGGCCCAACTGCCAGACTCCAGCGAACCATTGAGGACTGCCATCACCCAGTCTGACATATTGGGCACAACGCTGAACAGCAAGCCCGCGCCGTCCGGGGTGGCGATCATGCGCCCGACCGCGAAGCCGCTGGTGCGATGCAATAGCGTGTCGGTCTGTGTTGCCAGATCGATCTGGTGAATGCTGGACAGCCAAAAATCGAGATACATCCAGTCTGCACTGATGCCGATGGCCTCGCCCAATGTCTGCGCGTCGGCGTCGTCCCAGACCAGTTTTTCCTCGCCCGGTTCCCGCACGCTGTAGAAGATCGTGTGTGTGCCCGGCGCACCCCACGCCACCTGATCCGGGTAAGCGTTAGGATCATGCGGCAGCACGGACACCTCACGCGTTGCCAGATCAATCAGCACCAGGTCGCCGCCGCGAATCCCGATTATTTGCGATCCGTCCGGCGAAACTTTCGTGCGGCCAATATGTGCGTCGAGCATCACATCGTCGCCGGTCGTCGGGTCCGCCAGCGCGATCCCGCGTCCCATGCAGTTGCCGCTGTGGACAATGCCGTAGGGCGTGAGCGCCAGTGTGGTGTCATTGCCCTCAAAGCCTGCCTCGTCCCAGTAGCGCCAGTCGGCGGGCAGATGTGATCCGCCACCGCACCCCGGCGCGTAGATAAACGTGCCAATGATTTCCGGCTCCGCGCCCGGCACAGGATCGATGGCGTTGAGTTCAAACACCGGCCCGTAAAGTCCGTCATCCGTTTGCCGGACTTCCTCGGTCTGGTACGCGTAGAGCAGTTTGCCCTCCGGCGTGAAACTGAACGGCAAATGGCTGTCGTCCAGGTCAGGGACCAGCGGGAACGGTGGCGCGCCGACTTCGTTCGTGATCAGCAGCACGTCGTTGTGATTCAGGTGACGGGCACGAAACGCCAGTGTGGTCCCATCAGGACTCCACGCCAGATCGCGGAAATCGACATAGGTTCCCGGTCGTGTCACTTCGTGCGGCGATATGGGGCTGGTTCCGTGCAGCACGACCCCATAATCCGTGACCGCCGCGAGGGGCACTTCCCAGATATTGATGTCTTGTTGAGCGTGCGCTGGCGCGATCAGTGTAAGCAGCAGTAAACCAGCCAGAACGACGATTCGCACGCGTGTGTTGTGCGTGTGCATGAGCGCAGCCTTTCTTCTCCTAACGCCGTCACATCATCATTCGTTCAACTTCAGCACGGGTAGGTAGACCGCCCCGCGCCCCGCGATGTTGCACTTTGATCGCGGCGGCGGCGGACGCAAACGCCAGCGCCTCCGGCAGTTCCGCGCCGTTCAACCGGGCTGCGATCAGGGCCGCGTGGAATGCATCGCCTGCGCCGGTCGTGTCTACTGCCGTGACCTTGTACGCGGGCTGTTTGTACAGTTTTTTCATGCTGCCGGTGATGCCCTGCGCGCCCTTTTCACCCTCCGTCATGATCACCCACTGCTGCTTGCCGGTGCAGAGCTGCTTGATCGACTTCACGCCCAGCAGCTTGATACTCTCCGCCGTGACGAACAAGATATCGGCTAACTGCGCCACGTCGCGCAGATCGTCGCCGCGCATGGGCACGCTCGTTTCAATATCCAGCGCCAACAATCCGCCCCCGTCCAGGGCCGCGCGCCGCAACTGCCCGCACCAGATCGCATCACGCGGGAAGGTGTACACTACGCGCCCGCGCGCCACAATTGTGAGTTGCTCGATAGTCAGTTCGGCGTGATAGAGCGGGAACGACGGCAATAGGATCGCGCGTTTGCCGGTGCGATCCGTCACCACAATCGCAAACGGCGTGGCCCGTCCACGCACGCGCGCCAGTCCGACAGGCTGCACGTTCCACTTGACAAAGTCCTTGTAGAGCATCGCGCCCTCAGCGTCATCACCGGCCCAGCCGACATAGCCGGTCTGCAAGTCCAGCCGTGCAGCGGCACAGGTGGCGTTAGCGATGAATCCGCCCGGCACGCGGCCCAGTACCTCCGCTGGATATTTGTTGTCCGTAAGCGGCAGTTGATCCACCTTCAGCAGCAGATCATACGCCAGCCCACCCACACCGATGAAGTCGAGTTTGTCTGTCATGCTACCCCACCTGTTGCGAACTATTGGACCCCACCCCAGCCCTCCTCGTTGATGGGGAGGGAGTATTTGTACGCGCCAAGATTCCTCCCTCGCCAGCGGGGGAGGTTAGGAGGGGGTCGGGACGAAAACCTCTTTAGCCCACCGGCGCGCGAACCGTCTGCTCCAACAGCGCCTTCCAGCGTGCCACGTCAAGCTCCCAGCACACCGACACCCAGGGATCGCCCTGCGCGACATGCCAGTTCCACACATCGCCGTGCGGCACGCTGTTGCGCGCGTCTCGGCCTGCCGAGTCAAGCCCATCAACGACAGTCATGCCACGCGTGTACGTGCCGTCACACTCGATCTCAACGTAGTGCTTGCTCATGCGTGTGCAGATCGTGGGATCAATCGCAATCGCCATCGCGACCGGGTCCGGCAAGCCAATGCCCGGATCGCCGAGCCAATTGCGATTCGCATCCAGCGCCGAAACGTTGCAGTCTACCGTGAAATGCGACAACGGCGTGTCGATCTCCTCTTTGTAGTAGCGCATATCCTCGTCCAGCATATTCGCCTGACCC
The DNA here is from genome assembly GCA_965554365.1 of uncultured Anaerolineae bacterium. GTDB lineage: Bacteria > Chloroflexota > Anaerolineae > Aggregatilineales > Aggregatilineaceae > CAYRNY01. The sequence continues at coordinate 8,934 of CBEVZO010000027.1, read as the reverse complement.
CGGCAGAGTTCCCAACCGACCATCTCAATCGGCAGGCCGGAGCGGAAGACGATGCGCGCCGCTTCGGGATCGCACCAGATGTTGTATTCGGCGGCGGGGGTTACGTTGCCGACCACGTTCGCTGCGCCACCCATGATTACACAGCGGCTCACGTTATTGACAATTTCGGGCGCTTGGGCCACCGCCAGCGCGACATTCGTCAGCGGGCCGAGTGGGACCAGGATAATACCCGGATGCGCCTTGATCGTGTCGATTAGCACGGTCACTGCGTCACCCTCGGCGGGTTCGCGCGTGGTGACGTAGTTCATGCCGCCCATGCCGTCCGGTCCGTGAAACCACCCGGCATGATAGACTTCGCGGGTCAGCGGTTGTTCTGCCCCGTGATAGACCGGCACATCCTTACCGCACAGTTCGACGGTATAGCGTGCGTTGAGGCTGCCTTGCGCCACCGGCATATTGCCCGACACCACTGTGAGCGCCTCGACTTCGATATCGGGCGTTTGCAGCGCCATCATAATCGCGACGGCGTCATCGGAGGCGGTATCGGTGTCGATAATCATTTTGCGGGTCATGCGTTAAACTCCTGAATACTTGTTGAAAATACGCTATATACAGTACCAAACACAGTTACAACGTGTGACCTACGTTAACCGGCGCAGTTCCAATTCCAGCAGACGCGGTGCATCTACTTCCACGCAGACGTTCACCAGCGGGCGATTTTGCCAGGGGTGCAGCCGGTCCGAGTGCCCGCTGCCGATATCGGGCCACGTCTTGCCCCGACTGATGCTCTGCGTCTCGACGCGCAGCGGCCAGCGCTGCACCGTGAATAACGTCGGATCGATCAGGTAGGCAATCGCGGATGAGTCGTGGATGTAAATGCCGTCCAACTCCGGATAGCATCGCTCGAAATAATTCTGGTAGTGCGGCGTGATGCGCGCGATGTGCTGCGCCAGCGGGTTGTCCGCCTGAGCGTAGCGTTCCAGGTGCGCCGACGTCATGTTGACCTTGCGCGTCACGTCCAACCCGACCATCGTCACCTGCCAGGATGCGCCGAATACTACATCTGCCGCTTCAGGATCATTGTGGATATTCGCTTCGGCGGCGGGCGTGGCGTTGCCGGGTCCGAGCGCGTTGCCGCCCATCAGCACGACCTCGCGCACGTGCTCCGCGATGCGCGGTTCTAGATGCAGCGCCAGCGCGATATTAGTCAGCGGGCCGATGGGCGCCAGCGTGATTTTTCCAGGAGCGCCCATCACCTGCTCGATAATGAACTCAGCGGCGGTCGTGTCTAGCGGCTTAGTTGTCGGCGGCGGCAGATGCACATTTCCCTGCCCATCGTCGCCATGCACAAACGGCACAGGCCCCTTGAACGGCCCCGCGAGTGTGTCATCCGCGCCCCGCACAACGGGGATATCGGTACGGTCGGCGATTTCCAGCAGGCGCAGGGCGTTGGTTGTGGCGAGTTCAGTATCCACATTGCCGAAGATGGTAGTCAGGCCGATCACGTCGAGTTCGGGCGATTCGAGCGCGAAGAAGATCGCCATCGCGTCGTCCACACCGGGATCGGTGTCGATAATAATCTTTTGAGGCATGGGTACTCCTTACGTCAAAGAAACGCGCACTGTGCGCGTGAAAAGCACTAGTTGGTGGACTGCCACACCGATCAGATGCCATCAGGCTGGTACGACACATCCGTCAGCCCTGGCCCTACAAACTCCGGCAGATCGGTGTGTCCTAGTTGCTGCCGGATGGCGTGCGCTTCACCTGTGTGGAACCAATAGTGATAGATGTTGCGGTACAGCAGCGTGCCGATGCTCTCGCGCCAGGGGTCGCCCTTGTGTTCAAAATGCGTTTGCATCAGCGCGGGCGTCAGTGTATCAAGAAACGTGTCCGCGGCGGCGGTGATCACGCGCCAAGTTTCCCACATTTCTTCCAGGAACGGTGTCGTTGCCGGTTGGCCGTAACCGACGATCTCGTACAGCTTCGGGAATGGGGCCTTGTCCTGCGCCGCGTAGACCCAGTAATACTGTTCTTGCTGCGCCAGATGTCCGATGATCCAGCTCAGGCAGTTCATGGGCATGATCCGGCGTTGGGCGTCGACGTCGGAGACACCCGCCAGGCAGCGCACAAATTCACTGCGCGTGAAACGAAGTTGCTCGACCAATGGGTGTGGCATCGCAGTCCCTCGCTTATTGTATAGGTTGTGCTGCGCACAGCGCGCAGCGGCCTGACATCAACTTTACAGATTGATTTTACCAGCATTTTACAGACTATCCGAAGTTGCACAATACATCCCTTACATCTGTCCCCGATAATCAGGTCACATTGATGGAAGCACCCCGGTACGGGCCGGGGTCGGGAAGCAGCATAAGGAGTGAACACAATGAAGCACACATGGTTGGTACGGATGGTGGGATTGGTAATGGTCGTGGTCGTGGCGTTTGGCGCAGTCGGTATGGCGGCGGCGCAAGGCCCGGACGGTAATCCCCCCGCACAAGATGGTGAACCGGATGGTTTTGGCCGTTTTGGCGGGCGCGACGGACAGCGCAGTCCCGGCGAGCGCACCATCGGGGTGCTGATGCAGACGGTTGCAGACAGCACCGGCCTGGACGTACAGGATATCGTCGCCGCTGTGCGCGATGGACAGACGATTAACGACATCCTCGCGGAAAACGGCGTGGACCCGCAGACCGTGATCGACACGGTGACGGCTATCGTTACTGAACAGATCAACGCAGCGGTTGCCGACGGCAAGATTGACGAAGAACAAGCCGCGACGGCCCTGGAAGCGCTGGACGAACTGTTGGTGAATGCCATGAACGGCGAACTGCCGGAACGTGAGACCCCGGTGCAGGATCGTGCGCAGGATGTGGTGGAACACACGTTGGTCGGCGTCCTCGCGGAGATGGCGGGCGTGGATGTGCAGGACTTCGTACGTGACGCACTGACTCCGCCGACATTGGCCGAGATTGCCGAGAGCTACGGGCTGGACGTGGATGCCATTATCGCGGAAACCGAAGCGCGCATCACCGAGAGCATCAACACGGCGTTGGCTGAGGGCACGATCACCGCAGAACAGGCCGCAACTGCGCTGGATGGTCTGCACGACCGGCTGGTCGAGCGTTTCAACAGCCCGCTGCGCCCGCAGATCGGCCCCGGTGGTCGCCAGGGCGGACAGCGCCCCGGTGGTCAAGGTGGCCCTGGTGACGGTACGGTTCCCGCAGCCCCTGGTGGCGACATTTAACACACGGCGCTCCGGCGCAACAACTTGAGACACACAACTGCCCTCAGCGACCATCGTTGGGGGCGGTTTGGTGTGTAGCCGGTACGCATAGTGCATGTCGATTCTCACGCCAAGTTATTGACATAAGTCAAGGCAAAAATGGCGCAACTGATCTATAGTAATACAGTGCGCGATGATGTTTTTTTCAGGATGGTGACATGGCTCTCTTAGATAATTACATGCCCCGTGTGAACCGGCGCTGGCTGTTTCTGACCGCAGGACTGCTGTGGGGCATTGCGGGGATCATTTTGTGGCGGCGAGCAGTGAAGTGGCTCGCGGCAGAGGATACCGGATTGGCGCTGCTGCTGTTAGCCACCGGGCTGCTCAGCGGGGTGCTGATCGCGCGCTTCAAGTTCCGCCAGTTGGTACTCAAAAACATCGAGCGTATCCACGCGCTGCCAGAGCGCGGAAACCTCTTTGCGTTTCAATCCGCGCGCAGCTATGTGCTGATCGTGTTTATGATGAGCCTGGGGATTGCGCTGCGTCATTCTGCGTTCCCCAAGTCCCCTCTCGCCGTGCTGTACATTGGCATCGGGACCGGCCTGCTGCTCGCCAGCCTGCCCTACTATCAGCATGTATAACCACCTCACACGGTCTTGCTGAACACCGTAGTTTCCCCGATCTGGTGATGCGCCAGATCGTAACTGACCGGCGCTCCTGTGTTGGTGTGACGGATCGTACCCAAAAGCAATGTGTGGGGCATCAGGATCAACGGCAGCGTGATGTGCATAAAACCAAGCAGATCGGTCTGCGGGATTTTGTCCAGCGCGACCCAGGTGGGCAGTCCCTCTCGACTACCGCGTAGTGTGCCATGATCCACTGTCGCCACAAACAACTCGGTGGATATCGTCAGCGGACGCTCCGTGTTATACAGCAGCAAATGCGCACGATGATCGCAGGTATCGAGTACCAGGCCCGACTCCTCGGTGGTTTCGCGTCGCGCGGCCTGCTCCGGCGTTTCACCGAACTCAACCACGCCCTGCAACCCGTCCCATTTACCCTCAAACGGTGGATGATTGCGTTGCAATAACAACACCTGTGCGTTGTCATCAAGCACAAAAATGACGCTGCCCTGAACCATACGCGGTGTTGTCATGCATTAGCCCTCTATTTCCACGCGTGCCCGCGCATCAACTGCCCACATGCTGTCACTAACACTCAAAACGTGCATAAAACTGATCGATAACATGCTTGAGGTCTTGTGTCAACAACAACCGCACACGGCTTACAATGGCTGGCGGTATTTCGCGGTAGAAAGCGTGTGCAATAGCTCCGGCCATGCAAGCTAGTGTGTCACTGTCACCACCTAGTGAGATTGCTTTGCGGATCGCGTCTTCAAAATCACTTGATTCAAGAAATGCGATGATAGCCTGGGGTACAGACCCCTGACAGGAGCTATCGAAGGTATATGTGGGTCGCAAATCGTCCAGACGTTGAGTTAGGTCGTAACCAAACCGACGACTAATGAATGTTTTGATTTTTACTTTCGATGCGCCTTGTTTTGCCAAATACACTGCACTGGCAATTGCTTGTGCCCCGCGTATGCCTTGCCGGTGATTGTGCGTTACCTCCGCGCTGAGTTTTGCTTCGCGCAACACATCGTTCAAATCATCAAACGCCCAACCGATCGGACTCACTCGCATGGCTGAACCGTTGCCATAACTGCCGTACCCTCGTAATCTTGTAGAATCCAACCACCGGGTAAACATCGCACCATATCCAGCGTGGGGATACCGTTTGCCGTATTGTTTCAGGTATTGAGCATACAGATCACGGGCGCGCCATGTATCCAACAATCGACGAGGGTGGCGTTGCCGATGCAATACGGCATCCCCAATCGCCACCGTCAATACCGTGTCGTCAGTGAAGCGTGAGAAACGGTTAAATAGATCAAAATCATAGGTTTTAGTGTTCTGATTTTCAAACACTGAACCTATCACATCACCTATAACTGCACCAAGCATAAACCCTCGACCACTATTCCACGCGTGCCCGCGCATCAACCGCCCACACGCCGTCACCGTCGGGCATTACCATCAGCGGGTTGATCTCGATCTCGGCGATCTGCGGATGGTCATGCATCATCTGCGCCAGCCGCACGATCACATCCACCACCGCCGCGCGATCGGCTGGGGGCGCGCCGCGATAGCCCGCCAGCAGTTTGCCCACTACCGTGCGATCTAACATCGCGTCGGCCTGCGCGTGTGTCAACGGTGCGAGTTCAAACGTCACGTCCTTGAGCAACTCAACCAGTGTGCCGCCGCCGCCGACCATCACCAGCGGCCCGAACTGCGGATCACGCACCGTGCCCACGATCAAATCCACGCCCGGCGGAATCATCTGCTGCACAAACGCGCCCTCAATGGTAGCGTCCGGCACAGCAGCTTCGGCCCGCGCAATCAACGCCGCGAACGCCTCGGCTAACTCCTCCGGCCCGCCGATGTTGAGGATCACGCCGCCGATGTCGCTCTTATGCACCACGTCTTCCGCCGCCAGCTTGAGGACCACTGGATAGCCAATTTTATCTGCCAGCGCCAACGCGGAGTCCACGTCCGGCGCGAGGCCCGCCCCCGGCACACGGATGCCGCACGCGCTCAGCACGCCGTCTACTTGCTCAGGCAGCAGCCAGCCGGGAGTTAACTCTGCCTGCACCGCACCGGGATCGTAATGGTCCAATTGTTCCGGTTGTGTGTCGCCGTTCTGTGCTTCCAGCCACTGCGCGCGCCGCCACATCGCCGCCAACGTGCTGCCCACGCGCTCCGGGAACGCGAAATTGGGGATTCTGCGGCGATGCAACACCGCCGTCGCGTCACTGACCGACGCCAGCCCCATGATCACCGCCAGCACGGGTTTCCCGCGCCCGGTAAATTCCCCGATCACTTCTGCGAGGCTGACCGGCGCGAACCAGTCCTGCGGCGCAGTGATCGCGACCACTGCATCAACGGTCGGATCGCTGAGCAGCGCGTCCAGGCACAGCGCATACGTGCCCGGTCCCGGCCCCGCGAGGATGTCCACCGGGTTATTGACGCTCGCGGCAGGTGGGACGCGTTTGCGCAGATACTCTTTTGTCGCACCGGTGAGCGGTGCAAGCTGCATCCCTGACGCTTCTAATGTATCCACTGCGAGAATGCCGGGGCCGCCGGAGTTAGTCAGGATCGCGACGCGGTTACCCTTTGGTAACGGTTGCCACGCCAACGCCCGCCCCCAGTCGAACAGTTCCTCCATTGTACTCGCGCGCAGCACGCCCGCGCGCCGGAACGCGGCCTCATATGCTTCTTCGCGCCCCGCGAGCGCCCCGGTATGGCTGGCGACCGCTTGCGCTGCGCCCTTGGCCCGTCCCACCTTGAGCGCCACCACCGGAATCCGCCGCGCGACCTCGTTCGCCGCCTGGACAAACGCCGCGCCATCCGACACGCCCTCAATGTACATCGTGATCACGCGCGTGAGATCGTCGCGCCCGATGACGCTGAGCATATCGGCTTCGTTGGTGTTGGCTTGATTGCCCAGGCTCACGAGACGGCTGAAACCCACGCCCGCGCCGCGCGCCCAGTCGATCACTGCCGCACACACCGCGCCCGACTGCGAGAGGAACGCGATATCTCCCGGCACGGGCATCCCCTTGACGAACGTGGTGTTCAGCGGCGTGTGTGTGTCAATCGAGCCAATGCCATTCGGACCCAACAGACGAATACCGTACTCCGCCGCGATGCGCTTCACCTCGTCCTCACGCGCCTGACCCTCCGGCCCGACCTCGCGGAACCCGCCGCTGATGATGATCACCGCTGGGATGCCACGTTCGCCGCAGCGCGCCAGTTCGTCCGGCACTTTGTGCGCGGGCAACACCAGAATCGCAAGGTCCAGCGGATCGGGCACTTCCATCACCGAGGGATACACGCGGAGTTCTAGAATCTCGTTAGAGCGGGGATTGATCGGATAAATCGGGCCATCGTAGCCGTAGTTGACGAGGTTGCGTACCACGCCGTGCCCTAACTTCTGCGGATCACGGGATGCGCCCACCACCGCGACACCACGCGGGCGAAAGAATAATTCCAGTTTTGAAAGGTCTTGACCTGTGGACATTACTAAGTGGCTCCTATGAGTTCAAAAAAGTATCTTCAGGAGTTTACCCCTATCCCCCCAACCCCCTTTCTCCGCAGGCGGAGAAAGAGGGAGCCGGTCGCGTGGCGAAGTCCCCTCTCCGCGTGCGGGGAGGAGGCGCGAACAAGTTCACGTTGGGGGTGGGGAAAACTATGACATGGCGCTCGCTACCGCCGCAAACCGGGCGCGGTGAACACCGGATTGCAACTTGTGTTGATCACATCCCCAATGGTGTTGTCCGGGAAACCGGTCAGGTCCAGCGTCAGCGGCGGCGCGGTACACAGCGCGCTGTTGGTCAGATAGTAGGCCATGTTCATGCTCAACAGCGGCGCGGAGAACGATGTGCCGATCAGATACGCGTTATCCAGCGCGAACAAGCCGCCGGTCAGCATCACCTGCCCCCTGTTGCTGCTGACCCAGGGAATACGCGGGCCGATGAAGGCGCTGGTACTGGCGACTTCTAGCCACGCACCGGGCACGAGTGAATCCAGCGGACGGCCAAAGTTGCCCGCCGACCCCACCGCGACCACTACCAGATCGCCGGAGGTGTTCCAATATTGCCCCTCGCCGGTCAGCGTCTTGATATACTCATGCAGCGGATCGAGCGCGGTCGGATCGTCATCGTCTATTGTACGCTGTGCCGTCTGTCCCGCATAACCTACGATCACATCCACCAGATCGCGTGTGGCGGCATCTGCGCCTAACGGGGCCGTCACGATTTCGGCGGGTGCGCGTTCCAGGTCCACTGGCGCTCGGCGTGCGGTTGCTACTTCCTGGATCAGCACAGGGCGCGCGGTAATGCCTGCTTGCCGGTCCTCGCGCAGCGCGTAGAGGTCGTATTCCGGCGTGACGCACGGCACAAGCACAAAGCTCATGTTCAGTACTACGCGGTTCACTCCATAGGTGTCATGCACCAAATTAACCGCGTTCGCAACGTGATCGCGCAAGTCCTCAGTATTGTAGTCCTCAGTATCGACCTCGACCACCAACAGCCTGCCGAAGCCGTTCGGCGCGAAGGACCAGATCACGGGTTGGTTGCGCGCGGCGATCTGTTGCGGCGCAGCAGCATAGACCGGGTTAGCCTGGATCATCGCCAGCAGCAGGTCCGTCACGAGTCGCCCATGCGCGATCCCGTCGCCGTATTCAAAGAAATCGTCGATCACCAGGATCGCGACATCTTCTGTCCCGTTGGCGTTCACGATCTGCAACGTTGCGTCGGTGGGCTGAATCACCTGATTGCGCTGCAAGCCCGGCGGCAATGCTCCGCCCGCCGTACCCTGGATGTAGCCCATGCCCTGCCCGGCGATATCAAATGACGTTACAGCGCAGTTGTCGTTGCTGACGTCTCTCGTTTGTGTGAGGGGCGCGGCCTGGGCCTCGCTCAGCACGCCTACCGCCACCATGAGTATGAGCAGCACTGCCAAAACCAATGTACTCGTGCGTTTCACCATCTTGTACCCACCTTTTGAATAACTAATCTTGCGGTTTGTAATGTCTCGGGTAGCTCCGCAGAATAGCGTGATCGCGAGTTTGCCCCTCCCCCAACGCGAACT
>CBEVZO010000026.1:0-12783 GCA_965554365.1 uncultured Anaerolineae bacterium | reverse complement strand
CAATGTCACCGTGTTCGTGGATTATTTGCAGAAAGTGGCGATCCATCCTGAGCGCGCCGCCGATGAAGCCGAAAAAGTGACCATTGTGGTTGAGGGTCTCAAAGACCTCGCGCTCGCGCTTGGCGTTCCGGTATGGGCGATTGTTGCCGCTGATCGCGAAGGGCTAAAAGCAAATCGTCTGCACCTGTTCCACCTGCGCGGCAGTTCAGCGCTGGATTACGAATGTGATATCGCGGTGATTATGAACAACAAGTACCACATTCTGTCAAAGGAACAAGTCTCCTTTAACCCCTATCAGGCACGCCAATTTCGTAACTGGGTTGTATTCACCATTGAAAAGAACCGTGCCGGACGCGCCATGCAAGACATGGAATTCCAGTTTCAAGCGCCGTACTTCGCGTTTGATCCACGCGGCCAGCGTGTGCAGCAGCAACTAATTGACGACAAAATCGTTGAGTCCTGATACCCTTACCGTGTCAGTGTTCCCCAATGGTCTATAGCACCAGCACCACCACACGCACTTCCCCGTAAAAGATATCTGCGGCGTAAGTGCGTCTGTCGTTCACGGGGTGATCGTTGGCAACCCGCACGGCCCGCAGTATGATTCCCAGGGTATGATCAGCACGCTAATCATGTGGGATACGTCAGGATATGCGAAAAATGCTGTTGGTTACGCTGGTGCTTGCACTGCTCATAGGCGCATGTGCGCCAGAACCACAAACGTCACCGGGATCAACACTCGCGACGCTAACCCCTCTGGCAACGCCAAGCACGGCGCAGACATCAACGCCTCATACTGTTGATGCTCTTAACACCCCTGGAACAAACACAGCGCCAGCATCCAACGGAAATGCGGGCTGTACCACATCCGTCGCCGATGCATCAGTGCAATACGATATCGAGGCCGCACTGGATTGGATCACCCACACCATGACCGTCACACAGCAAGTACGCTACCGCAACGACACGGATCGCCTGCTGGATGACATTGTGTTTAATATTGAAACCAACCGCGAGCCGGACTACTTTGCGCTCACCGATATCCAATTGGATGCTGTGACGACGCAAAACTATACACTAGACGGGGCGCGGCTCAACATCACACTCAACGATCCCTTGCCTGTGGAATGCAGTGTTGATCTCACCCTGGCATACACGCTCACAATTCCTGCCATCGGCGATAGCTACCACTTCGGGCAGCTAGGCTATTGGGGCTACAGCACGCGCCAGCTTAATCTGGCGCTCTGGCTACCATTGGTCGCCTGGTACGATCCAGCAGGGGGTTGGCGCAGCCCCGACTATCACACTGTCGGTGAATACTTCGTGCTGCAAACGAGCGACTTCGCGCTGCAACTCACGGTCAACAACGCTCCAGAGACATTAAAGGTCGCGGGGCCGGGAACTGTAACCCGTGAGGACAATCACCATTGGCGCTTCGATTTGACTGGCGCACGCGAGATCGCACTGTCACTGTCGCCAGAGTTTAAAACGCTAACCACAACCACTGCCAGCGGCGTTGAAGTGACGCTGTATTATCTCGCCGCGACGGGAAATAAATCGCTGGACGCGCCGCGCCACGCGCTGGACGCCGCCGTTGACGCCGTCGCGTTGTTCGAAGCCCTTTACGGCCCCTACCCTCATGCACGTCTTGTGGTAGTCGAAGGCGATTTCCCCGACGGCATGGAATTCAGCGGGCTAGTATTTGTCAGCAAAAGATGGTTCCGCACCTGGCAACACATCCCCAACGACTGGTTGACCATCATCACCGTGCATGAAGTGGCGCATCAATGGTGGTATGACCTCGTGGGCAATGACCAGGGGCGCTATCCATACCTTGATGAATCCTTAGCCACCTACAGCGAAGCACTATTTTTTGAGCATTACTATCCCGAACACCTGCAATGGTGGTGGGATTTTCGCGTCAGCACCTATGCCCCCACCGGATACGTCGATACGACCGTGTATGATTTTCAGGGCGCGCGACCCTACATCAACGCGGTGTATTTGCGAGGCGCGTTGCTGATGGCGGCGCTGCGGACCGATCTGGGCGATGATGTGTTTTTCGCATGGTTACAGGAATACGCCAGCACCATGTCTCGGCGAGTCGCCTCACCACTGGACTTCTGGGGCACACTCCCTGAAAACGCCTACGCGATCACACGGGCTACCCGCGCAGCCTACATGCACGCCCCTGAGGTACTGCTACAAACTGACATAATTCCCTAATCATAGTGAACCCGCTGACATCAACCAGTTGTGAAGACTCCTATTTCTGCGCTAGGATTAGGCTACAATCTTACGTATGCGTTTCCCCATCCAACACAACAGGCGACCACTATGTTAGCAACTGTTTTCGCATGTGCAGTAGTGGGCCTGGACGGTGAAATCGTCCAGGTCGAGGTGGATTTTAACCCGTATGGACATCCGGCGTTCACGGTAGTGGGACTACCGGATGCAGCCGTACAGGAAAGCCGCGAGCGTGTGCGCGCTTCCATCCGCAACAGCGGGTTACGCTTCCCCATGAAGCGTTACACAGTCAATCTTGCACCGGCGGATTTGCGGAAAGAAGGTCCGGCCTATGATCTGCCCATCGCGGTCGGGGCGCTGGCCTGCACTGATCAAGTTCCGCTGGACAAGTTGCCCGGGGCGATGTTTGTGGGCGAACTATCGTTGGACGGCACAGTGCGCCATGTGAAAGGCATTCTCCCCATTACTCACCGCGCATGGATGGAAGGTTTCGAGCGTATTTTCGTCCCGGAAGAAGACGCGCCACAGGCGGTGCTGATCCCCAACATTGACGTGATCCCGGTGCGTTCACTAGGACATCTCGTCGAGCATCTCTACGATTTACAAATCATCCCGCCATTAGTGCGTGAGGAGCTTGATCTCAGCGTCCCGGCCCATCTGGACGGCCTGACAGATTTTGCGGACGTGAAAGGGCAAGAACATGTCAAACGCGCATTGGAAGTCGCTGCCGCCGGAGCGCACAACGTGCTGATGGTTGGTCCTCCCGGCGCTGGAAAAACTCTGCTCGCGCGTGCCCTGCCGGGCATTCTCCCGACAATGACGCTTGACGAAGCGCTAGAAGTCACTCGTATCTATTCGGTGGCCGATCTGCTGCGTGGTGATAAACCGCTAATTCGCATCCGGCCCTTTCGGTCGCCGCACCACACGGTAAGCGAAGCTGGTCTGGTCGGGGGTGGATCGTGGCCGCAGCCGGGGGAAGTCTCACTCGCCCACCGAGGGGTGCTGTTTCTGGACGAACTGCTCGAATTTGGCACACACACGCTAGAAGTATTGCGCCAACCCATCGAAGACAAGCATGTGACCATCAGTCGCGCCAGAGCATCCCTTTCGTTTCCGGCGAACTTCATGATGGTCGCGGCCATGAATCCCTGCCCGTGTGGTTACGCCACCGATCCAGTGCGCGAATGCACCTGCTCATCGGCCATAATCCGCCGCTATCAGCAGCGATTGTCAGGGCCGTTGTTGGACCGCATCGACATTCATATCGAAGTGCCGCGTGTGGACTACGACAAACTAACCGATGATCGCCAGGGCGAACCTTCTGCCGATATCCGCGCACGCGTCGAAGCGGCGCGCGAACGCCAACGCGTACGATTTCAAGGGCAAAGCCGCATGCAAGCAAACGCTGACATGGGAGCCAGCGATATTCGGCGCTATTGCAAGCCCGAACCCGCCGGAGAGCAGTTGCTCAACTCCACGCTGCGCAAAATGCAACTTAGTGCGCGAGCCTACCATCGCATCCTCAAATTGAGTCGCACCATCGCGGACCTGGCTGAGAGCGATGTGATTGAAATCACGCACATTGCAGAAGCGATTCAATACCGCCCGCGCAAAGCACTCTACTGAGCACGATCACTATCCCATGCAACAATTCAGCGATAACGAAACCTTTCTCGTTATCGCTGAGACGTCACCCTGTAGCAAACTAGATTAGTCTTGCGCCGCTTCCTCGCGCAGCCGGAAATGGTGTAGCTCTGAAAGCTGGCGCACCTGGTGATCGGCGTGATAACTGCTGCGCACAAGCGGCCCTGATTCCACCCACTTAAAGCCGAGTTCCAGCCCGACGCGTTTGATTTCGTCAAACTCTTCCGGCGTGTAGTAGCGATCAATAGGCATGTGCCGCTTGCTCGGCTGCAAGTACTGCCCCACTGTCAGGATGTCAACGCCCCATGCTGCGAGGTCTTCCATCGTCGTAACCACTTCCTCGAATGTTTCGCCAAGACCTACCATAATCCCACTCTTGGTCAACACCAATGGGTCCAGTTCTTTAGCCGTACGCAATGTGGCTTCAGCCCACTCGTAGTGATCCTGTGGCTGGACCTTGCGGAACATACGCGGAACCGTTTCGACATTATGATTGAGAATCTCCGGCTGGGCGTCCATCACGATCTTGAGCGCGTCACGTTGGCCCTTGAAATCGGGGATCAGCACCTCAATGCTGCAACCAGGGTGAATCTGACGAATGCGCCGGATCACCATCGCAAAGATCGGCGCGCCGCCGTCGGGACGCTCGTCACGATTCACGCTCGTAATCACAACATGGCGCAAATTCATGTCTTTCACAGACTGCGCAACTCGATTCGGCTCCTGCCAATCCAACGGTTCAGGGCGTCCGGTTTTGATGTCGCAGAAGCGGCATGAGCGCGTGCATGTGTCGCCCAACATCAAGAATGTCGCCGTACCACTTCCCCAACATTCGCCTATATTGGGGCACATCGCCTCCTCACACACCGTGTGAAGCTGCTTGCTGCGCATCATCCCACGCACCATCTCATACGTTTCGCCGCTTGGGGCACGGACCTTGATCCATTCCGGGCGGCGCTTCGGTCGCGGTGCGGGTTGCTTTTCGTCTTTGGGTGATCCGATCTGGTCCACCTTAATGATATCAGCCACGAACTCTCTCCGTGTGTCTTCGTCCAATACCGTTACTCATCGTGCAGATTATAACGCGCCGCCTTATAGACCAGCCATGTTTGCGTTGTGTTCTAACACCGTTATATTCTAAGCATCAATTCGTGGGAGTAATGCCCTATGTCGCAGCCACACACCGTCGCGATCCTTGCCGGAGGCAAGAGTTCGCGTATGGGTACGAACAAATCCTTCGTGCCGCTGCTCGGCAGGCCGATGATCGCTCACATTATCGACCGGGTGCGCCGCCTGGAACCTGCGGCGATCATCCTGAACACCAATCATCCCGCCGACTACCGCCCCTTCGGACTGCCCATGTTCACGGATGTGCTACCCGGTAAAGGCGCGTTAGGAGGCATCTACACGGCGCTGCATCATAGCACACATCCCTATACGCTCGTCGTAGCGTGCGACATGCCATTCATCAACCCGGATTTGCTGCGTTATATGCTGACCCTACGTGAAGAAAAGGACGGCCCCTATGATGTCATCATTCCGCGCGTCAATGATCATCCACAGGGATTACATGCGGTCTACTCAAAAGCGTGCCTCGAACCAATCCGTGCGCAGCTAGATGCCGACCGTTTGAAGGTGATCGGATTTCACGACGCGGTACGTGTGCGCTATCTCGATCCGCCGGAACATGCGCCGCTAGATCCACAGGGACTCTCATTTCTCAACATCAATACACCAGATGAACTACGCAGTATTCAGGACAAATATGCCGACGCGCCTCCGACATCCGATCAAGGCTGATCGGCCTGCAACAACTCAATCAACGTGGGTTCAGTACCATATACAGTCAACTGCGGCAGCAGTGTACCGGGCACACGTAAACGCAAGAATTGTAGGTAGGCGATATCGTTGCCATAGGACAGCGGATGCCCCGTACCATCGGGCCACATGATATCGCGCGCTTCCTCCATCAACGCTGTGTAACCATCATCATCGCCTTCCGCCCGTGCCAGTTCCGCCTCCCCCACTTTGACCCACGCTTTACCCGCAGGCGTATGCACCAACACACGCGCCGCGTCCAAATAAGCACGCGCGCGATCATGATCACCCATAACAATGTGTACTCGCGCGAGGTTAGCATAAGGCCAGGGTTGGCTCGGATCGCGGTCGATTTCCGCTTCCAAAACAGCAGTTGCACCTGGAACATCGCCCGCCGCTATATACAATGCGACTTGCGATAATGGCGCAGAATCACCCGTGTAACGCTGCGTTGCGGCCTGCCGCAATGATGTTTGATCCCAGAAACGCAGCGCCGCGTCCCAGAACGGATCAGCGTCCAATGCCTGTTCGTATGCAGCAAGCGCCTCAGTTTCCTGTCCTATCGCCTCCGCGTAAATGCCCAGATTCAACCACAGATCGGGCGATTCAGGCGCGTGGGAAGTTGCCTGTTGCATGGCTGTGATTGCTGCCTCGGGCTGCTCTGCCGCCCAATATAGTGCAGCAAGATTCGCCCACCACACCGCGTTTTCGGGTTCCTCATCCAATGCGTACTCATACGCCGCAATGCCGTCTGCGAGACAGAGATCAACACCATGCGCCGCCGCTACGCCACACGCATAACCGTATTCGGCATGGTATAGTGCAGCTCTCGGCCATGCGTCTGCCGCGTTCTCCAATAACTCAACCGCACGCACATAATCGCCCTCCCCCAACGCACGTTGACCACGCTCGTAAGTCGCATACACGCGCGCCGACCACCATCCACTCCCCAACACGACCGCCCACACGATCAACGCGGCGATTCGATATCCTGTCATACAACGTTGGCGCGGTGCATGATCGGTCTTCCCCCCCACTTCCCCGCACAAAGCGGCCACAACTCCCAACACCAACAACATGACTGCTGGTTGCAGCAACGGCATCTCGACCATGCTATGCACCATCGCGGCTACAAGTGCTGCACCGCACGCCGCCAGATGCGCGCGTTCCGCCGGATCAGACGCACGGCGTATTGCGCGCCAACCACGCCTGACGATCAACACGGCAGTCCACAACAGCGCCACCAATCCCAGGAGGCCCAACTCACCTGTGACATTCAAAATCAGATTGTGCGCGTGGGCATGAGGTTGATCAGGCGGTATCGAACGCTCGGCAAGCCAGTATTTGCCAAACGTAAACGGGCCGGTTCCGGTGAGAGGCTGGTCGCGGAACATATCCCCCGCCACGCCAAACAACACGAGTCGCGTGCTGGTTTCGCGGCGCGGCGTATCAAACGCGCTCAGAGAAAACACAAGCACCACCAGCACGCACACACTCGCGCTCACCACTCCGATCGCGATACGCCTGCGTGTTGTCAAAGTTCGAGCGCGCCACCATGCCCCCGGATCAAGCCCTTGCGCGACAATCATCACACTACCAAAAGTGATCATACCTGCCAATATCGCCAACCATGCCCCACGTGAAAACGTCAAGAGTAACACCACCAACGCCGCCGCCACCCACCCCGCCCATAATCTGCGATCCATGCGTCGCCACGACCAGCGCACCCGCACCAACGCCAGTGGTAGCAGCAGTGCGATCACCGTACCTAGTGCGTTGGCATTCCCCAATGTCGCTGGTGGACGTGGAGGGATGAACGCAATGCGCACTGTGTCCAAGCGCCACCAGGCCGGGAACCACAGCACAACTTGCACCACCGCCAATAACATCACCGGAATGAGCGCAATCAACGCGGCATCGGTGATCCAACGCCCAGGCATTCCGCGTCGCCGTAGATCGCTCAATATCCACCACACACCCAGATACAACAAGGCCCACCAGACGCCAATCAGCACACGTCCAGACACATGCGCGGCTCCCGACACGACAAATGCTGCCCCCCACACAAACAATGCCGGATCGAGGCATGTATAGGGCACAACATCACGTCGCTGCCACACAAGGCTGAGCCAAGCAAGCACACCCAACGTCAAACACAGCAGCGAAAACTGCTGTATTCTCGCAAGTACCAGCCCGTTGAACGTACCACCCAGCGCCAGCACATACGCAACGACAACCACTACCATGCCACGCCCGATCAACTGGCGCACATATGCCGTGTTATCCGTTGTAGATCGAACATTTTGAGCCATGTGCATCACCGCACTAGAAGCAACTTCCAGGTCAAAGCGTGCTACGCGGCACATAGCTTACCCTGTTTCAATCACTTTGGGCCGCTATTCCGCTCATTTTGATTGACATACCCCGACCATCTATGCGATAATTTGCTTGTGATGTTCAGTTTGTGAACATGCAAATCGAACACTCTTTCAGATTTGCCATCCTTAAAAGAAGGAGGTGGTGTGTATGAATGATAGTTATGGTATTCGCGGCGCTACGACACCCCTCCTTGCTTCTAGCAAGTAACGTGTCGTAGTGTCCACAGACCAGACCCTCGACAATTTGTCGGGGGTCTGCTGGTTTTGGCATAAAACCCTCTCGATTGGGAAATTTATGGATGGCAAACCCATGTTGTTGATTTTGCACAAGGTCTAAGACAACGCTCAGAACGTAGCAAAATTGCAAATTTGTACAATTAGCATACGATAGACATGACAACTTGGATACAAAAGTCTTTGCCCCTCTGCGCCCCTTCGCGGTAAAATGGCCCGCTGTTGGCTACACGCTGAACTTGTTGTGCAATAACTGAGCCATTGCCCAATCAACAATACAGCTACTGTTACATCTGGTAGTATTGGGCTGTCCCGTTAGGAGGGGTGCAGTTTATGTTCTATATGGATATTGAAGCTTTCGAGCAAGTCATGATCTTCATTGTTTTGGGGATCGCTGGCATTGCCCTGTGGTACGCGATGTGGTTGCGTAACTACATTATGTCAAAAGACAAGGGCACTGATGAAATGCAGCGCCATTGGGGATATATCCGCGATGGTGCCAACGCATACTTGCGGACACAGCTACGCACGGTGGTGATTCTGATCGCCGTCCTGACCGTCGCGATGTTCCTCAGTGTGTATATCGTCGCACCGACGCCCGAAGCCAATGAGTTCTTTGAAGAAATTGGCGCGGACAACCCGGAAGACACAGCCCAGTTGGTGATCGCCATCGCGCGTGCGCTGGCGTTTGTCATGGGGTCAACCTTCTCGGCGATGGTCGGATTCTTCGGCATGAACATGGCCGTGCAGGGCAACGTGCGCGTGGCCGCGGCAGCAGACCAGGGTGGTTATCAGGAAGCCCTGAAAATCGCGTATCGCTCTGGCACAATCACGGGTATGCTGACCGACGGCTTGGGCCTGTTCGGTGGCACGGTAATTTTCATCATCTTCGGTAAAGCGTCCCCGGACGTGCTGTTGGGCTTCGGCTTCGGTGGCACGCTGCTGGCGCTGTTTATGCGTGTCGGCGGTGGCATCTACACTAAAGCCGCAGACGTTGGCGCGGACCTTGTTGGTAAAGTTGAAGCGGGGATGGAAGAAGATGATCCTCGCAACGCCGCAGTAATCGCAGACCTCGTGGGCGACAATGTCGGTGACTGCGCTGGTATGGCGGCGGACATCTTCGAATCCTACGAAGTGACGATTGTTTCCAGCTTAATCCTCGGCCTGGCACTGACCGCCATCAACGGCGAATTGTACTGGATCGTGCTGCCGCTGCTGGTACGCGGCATTGGCGTGGTAAGTTCGATTGTCGGTACGTATGCGGTATCGATGTGGGACGTGGACGACGCTGAAGAAGCGATGTTCAAGAGCTACGAGGTATCGAGCGGTATCACGATCATTTCCACGTTCTTTCTGGCGTGGCTCTATGCTGGGCAGTTGTCTTTGGCGACGCTGGTGGCAGTGGGCGTAGCCCTGGCGGTTGCGTTTAACCCGCTGACCTCTTACGCGACGAGTGCCAAGAGCAAGCGCGTGCAGACGATCTCCGCTGCGACACGCTTTGGTCCCGCATCGGTGATCCTCGAAGGTCTCGCGCTGGGTTATCTGTCGAGCGTCTGGGCACTGTTCGTGATCGTGGCAAGCCTGGCCTCGTCAATCCTGGTCTACAGCGTAGACTTCCCCGATGAGTACAAACTGCCAGTGGTGCTGGCAGGTATTGTGTTGGCCGTGTTGGCGATTGTGCGCGGCCAATTGCGTAAGCATCTTGTTGAGGGACTTTTCCTCGCGCTGTGGATCATGGTGCTGGCGCTATTCCTCGTCAGCATGCACGAAATTCCTGTTGTGCATCGTTACAACTACATCCTGTTTGGCGTGACGCTGATTGGCGTCGGTATGCTTTCTCACACGGGTAACAATGTGAGCATGGATACCT
The DNA here is from genome assembly GCA_965554365.1 of uncultured Anaerolineae bacterium. Lineage (GTDB taxonomy): Bacteria > Chloroflexota > Anaerolineae > Aggregatilineales > Aggregatilineaceae > CAYRNY01. Next base: position 2,592 of record CBEVZO010000026.1, on the reverse strand, counting down.
TCGGCCCGATTTCGGACAACGCCAATGGCATCGGCGAGTTGGCAGGCATGAGCAAAGAATCACGCCAGATCATGGCCGACCTCGACGCCGCCGGCAACACCACCAAAGCCATCACCAAGGGCGTGGCGATTGGGTCCGCTGTCATCGCGGCGGTTTCGCTATTCGGTAGCTTCTTCTCCGACATCCAGCGCGTAGACCCCGACTTTGAAGAAATCGTGAACCTGGCGAACCCCGTCGTGTTCGTGGGTCTGCTCATCGGTGGCTCGCTGCCACTGCTGTTTAGCGGCCTGCTGATTAAGGCTGTGAACCGCGCCGCTGGCGAGATCATGGCAGAAGTCCGTCGCCAGTTGCGCGACCCGAAAATCGCCGACGGCACCAAGACCCCCGACTACGCCAATGCGGTGACCATCTCGACCCGTTCGGCACAGCAGGAACTCGTCCCGTTGGGCCTAATCTCGGTGCTGGCTCCGATTGCGGTTGGTCTGCTACTGAAGGAAGAAGCCCTGGGCGGCTTCCTGGCAGGCGTGATCCTCTCCGGTCAGTTGCTTGCGGTGTTCATGTCGAACGCGGGTGGTGCGTGGGATAATGCCAAGAAATACGTGGAAGACGGCAACTTCGGCGGCAAGGGCAGCGAAAACCACAAGGCCAGCGTGGTCGGTGACACCGTCGGCGATCCGCTGAAAGATACGGCGGGACCGGCGCTGAATCCGATGATCAAGGTGATGAACCTCGTCGCCCTGATCCTGGCTCCGTTGGTCGTGGAATACGAAGGGTACCCCCCGGGCGTCATCATCGGCATCGTAGTATCGGTAGCGCTGATCCTGTGGGCCGTGCGCCGCAGCGACCGCGAAGACCCGTCACTGATGGAAGAAATCGACGACCGTGTAACGGCAGATATGGTCAAAACCGACTAACTCTGGTCAACACGAAGTGCAAGTCCCTATACGGGGTAAAAAGAGGCGGCTCGCGATATTGTGCGCGAGTCGCCTCTCTGCTTTACACTATGTAGACTTTGAGCCAATCAGGATAGCTTTATTATGGTAACTGTTTATGTCACCGATGAACGCTTCGCTGCGCATTCGATGGATGGACACCCTGAGTTTGCAGGGCGTTTGACAGCCATCGTGCAAGAACTTGAACGTTCCGGGCTGAACGCGCACCTGCAATGCCTGGAAATCGAGGCGGCGACTCATGCAGCAATCACCGCAGCACACACAGAAAAATACGTGACACGGTTGGCACACACAACAGAATTGCGTGGGCCAATCATGTTTGGCCTCGACACTTATGTCACCCCACATTCGTATGCAATTGCACGGCTAGCGGCTGGCGGCGTCATTGGGGCGGTGGATGCTGTGATGCAGAGTACAGCGCACAATGCCCTGGCTGCAATCCGTCCCCCAGGACATCATGCCACACCGAATACCGGCATGGGATTTTGCCTGCTTAACAACATTGCAATTGCAGCGCGCCATGCACAGACCGCATACGGCATTTCGCGTGTGCTGATCGTGGACTTTGATGTGCATCACGGCAACGGCACGCAAGACGTATTGTACGACGATCCCTCAATCTTATTCATCTCCACACACCAATCCCCGCTGTATCCGGGCACAGGCATGATCGGTGAAACCGGACAAGGAGCAGGCACAGGGTATACGCTCAATATCCCCTTGCCAGCGGGTGTGGGCAACACTGGTTATGCCACCGTGTTTGACGAAATTGTACTCCCGGCGGCACGGCGTTTCGCTCCAGAGCTAGTGCTAGTATCGGCAGGCTTTGACGCGCACTGGGCCGATCCGTTGGCGAACATGCGCCTCTCATTAGCCGGATTCAGTACGTTGACACGCCAATTGATCACGTTGGCAGAGGAAGTGTGTGACGGACGGATCGTGTTTGTACTCGAAGGCGGCTATAATCTACAAGTACTCAGTCGTGGCTGGTCAAACGTGGCCCGCGCGTTATTGGGACAAGCTGACGGCGATGATCCAATCGGCACAGCCCCCGGTCACGAACCATCAATCGACTATATCCTTGACCGTGTGAGACACATTCATAAGCTAACCTAATACGAATCTCAGTAATCTTGCAGTTTTATACTAGCCATTGCATAATGAGTATGAGAGCAGATCACATATACGGCTAGACTAGCTGGAAATGAGCTACTGATGGCGAACACAACCACCTTGTGGGCATATCTTGACGATCTCAGCGACATGATCGCGGCCAAGTCCACCGCCAAAGTCATCCCGCATTGTCGCTATATCCTCCAACACTATCCTCAAAACGTAGCGACATACCGTCTGCTAGCGATTGCCCTGGTAGATCGTGGTGAACGCGATGATGTAGCAGCGCATTATGACGAAGCCCTGGAAATCTTTCAGCGCGTGCTGAGCGTGCTCCCACTTGATTTCCGCGCACACCGTGAGATAAGCAAGATTCGCGCCTTAAAAGGCCAAGTGTCGGCAGCAATCTGGCATCTGGAACGCGCATATGAACAACAACCAAGCAGTCAAGCCGTGCAAGAAGAGCTGCGCCAGTTATACGCGCAGGAATCCAGCGCTCCTGTGCAGGGCAAGCTCCAACTCACCC
>CBEVZO010000025.1:0-13067 GCA_965554365.1 uncultured Anaerolineae bacterium | reverse complement strand
CTGCCCTGTTTCAATACCCGTGATTTTAGCTTTCTTACATCATCATACAAGGGGGCCGGGGAGTGAGGTCAACAACAGCCAGCCTCCAACCCGTATTACGCCTTATGTGGATTCGAATCGTGCCTTAGGCTAGTTTTATGGTTTGCTCAGCGGTCCCAACCCCCGGCCCAGGCACTTCTGCACAGCATCGGCGCGGGGGCATCAGGCGCGTGATCAAGTCCCCCTCTCCATAATTTTCGTTGAGCGCCAGCGCAACAAAATGTCTCGGATGGAGAGGGGGACTTAGGGGGTGAGGCCGAGCGCGCGTGCATTGGTTTTAGGTTCCATCACCCGCTGAGTCTGTTCTATCTACGGGACGCTGATTAGTCGCACCAGAAGACAGCGGCAATTGCACTACAAATGTACTGCCCTCTCCTTCCTGACTCTCCACATTGATCAGCCCGCCGTGCGCCTCAACGATCTTCCTCGCCACCGTCAATCCCAACCCTGCGCCGCCGGTACCGGACTGACGCGCAGCATCAGCGCGGAAAAAGTGTTCAAAAATGCGCGGCAAGTCCTTATCCGCAATCCCCGGACCTCGGTCCTCCACGACTACCACCACATTGTCCGCCTTCCGAAACGTGCGTACCACCACCGGCTCATGCGGCGGCGAGAAATGCACCGCGTTTTCGATGATATTGCCCATCGCAATGCGGAGGCCACGCGCATCACCGAACACTTCCAACGCTGCATATTCAGGCTCGAAACGTAAATCAAGCTGCTTGTTCTGCGCATGAGTGCCAAATACGGCCAGGATGTGTCCAAGCAGCACGTTAATATCCAACGGGTGCAGTGTTTCCACCTGCGCCGCCACAGCGGCGTCCACACGCAACGCCTCGAGCATATCTTCGAGCAACTGCACAAGGCGATCCACTTGTTGCTCCGCCACATCCAGGTGTTGTTTTACCTGCCCCGACTCCACAATGCGCTGTAACAGATACAGGGTGGTTTTTAACGTCGTGAGCGGCGTGCGCAGATCATGGGACGCCGTATCAAGAAACTGCTTCAATACATCGACCCGCTGACGCTCAATCGCCAGCTCCAACCGCTGCCCCTCCGCACGCTGTCGCGCGGTCACATCCACCCCCACACCCCATGTCTTCCACCCGGCAATCGATTGTTCGGCGGCGATGCTCGACCAGGCAATCGTGCGCATCGTGCCATCCTTGCAACGCGTTTCCCGTTCCCAATCACGATAGCTGTGTTGAGCCGCGTGGTCGCGTTTGTGCTGCGCAACCACATCGGGATACAGTAGCGTAGTGACCTCTGGATTTCCGATCACTTCTGCTGCCTGATACCCTGTCACGCGTTCGCATTCCTCGTTCCACACCGCAAGCGTTCCATCCTCACCCACCGCTGCCAACATCACTGGCATCTTTTCAAGCACTGTGCGCAAACGCTCGGTGTTGACTCCGTGTACCTGATCACGATCTTGCTCAAGACGATTCCGATACCAATTCACCCCCAGAATCATGACCGCGCCGATCAGCAAAAACGAAAACTCAAACTCAAGGATGGCGAGTACCTTAAATTGCGGAACCACAACCGGCATCAATGCAACGCCAAGCAGATCAAACACCACCAGCGTTAAGGTTGAACGCACCGGCAAAATCACGCTGCTGAAAAGCAGCGGCATGATCAGGTATCGCACATCAGAGTGGTCAGCAGCAAGGCACGCTGTCGTAATGATCGCCGCTGAAGCAGACCAGGCAGCCAGTTGTGCGGCGTGTTTTGCACGACCACTGCGGCTCCAGGAATATGCGCGCGTCCAGATGATGCTTGAACCCAATAAAACCAACAGGTCACTATCGAAGACATCCTCGAAATTCCCATAAATCAACGGGAACACTGCGACCAGATAGCCGAACGGCAACACCAGCACCATCAAACCGGCCACAAGCTGTCCGTGCCGCCGTTCAACTGAATCAGTTACCGAGGGATAAGGTTCGATCAACGCGCGTCCAAGAGTCAAAAAACTTTGACCCCAGTCCATAAAGCACTCCTGACTATACCAATTATCCACGCCCGTGTACTCACTATACTACATCCCTCCAATGAGTGCGTATTCCACATCCCTCACCGCATGAGTTTCACCCCCCTACTTCCGTCCAACACTCTCGTCCGTTTGCATTCCGGCGGGCAACCGCCAGTTGACGCCCCATCCCTCCCACGCTAGACTACCTGCACTATGACAAGTTATGACGAAGCAACCCTCACAGTACAAAGCGGTAAAGGCGGCGACGGCATCGTGAATTTTCGCCGCGAAAAATACGTACCACGCGGCGGTCCCGCTGGCGGCGACGGTGGCAAGGGCGGCGATGTCGTGCTGGTCGTGCGCCCGACGCTCAACACGCTGATCAGGTTCATGCGCCCACAGCAGTACCAGGCGGAACACGGCGACAGAGGCGGCACCACCAACAAGACCGGCAAGCAAGGCGACGATCTGCTGATCGACGTGCCGCCGGGGACGATTGTGCGCGACGCCCGTTCCGGCGACGTACTCGCGGACCTCACACAGCCCGATCAGCGCCTCGTGATCGCTAAAGGCGGACGCGGCGGGCGCGGTAATGCGCGGTTTGCCAGCAGCACCAATCAAGCACCACGCATCGCCGAAAAAGGCGAACCCGGCGAGCAGCATGAGATCAAGCTGGAACTCAAGCTGTTGGCGGATGTGGGGATTGTCGGCGCGCCCAACGCGGGCAAATCCACCTTGCTCTCGGTGATCAGCAACGCCAAGCCCAAGATCGCCGCTTATCCCTTCACCACGCTGCAACCGAATCTCGGCGTGGCACTCGTAGATGATCGCGACGTGGTGTTCGCCGATATCCCGGGCCTGATCGAGGGCGCACACATGGGTACGGGCCTGGGGCACGACTTCCTGCGCCACATCCAACGTACACGCGTGCTGGTGCATATGCTCGACGGTTCCGCCGAAGACCCTATCGCAGATTTCCACCAGATCAACACCGAGTTGGCGCTGTTCGATGATCAACTCGGCGAGAAGCCGCAGATCGTCGTGGTCAACAAAATGGACCTGCCCCAGGTGCAGGAATACTGGCCGCTGATCGAAGAAGAACTCAAGAAACTCGGCCACGAACCGCTGGCGATCAGTGCGGTAGCGCAGCAAAATGTGCGCGCCGTCGTGTACCGCGTGTTGCAGGCGCTCGACGATCTACCAGAAGAAGACCCGGAAGTCGCGGCTATCCCCGTCTACCAGTTGGACGACGATCCGCTGGCCTTCGAGGTCACAAAACTGGAGGACGGCGCATACCGCGTCACCGGCAAGCGCATCGAGCGCGCCGTCGCGATGACCTATTGGGACTACGATCAGGCCGTGACACGTTTCCAGCGCATTTTAGAAACAATGGGCATCACTGCCGCGCTGGAAGAAGCAGGCATCCAACCCGGCGATACCGTTCACATCGATAAGCTGGAGATGGAATGGGGTTATTAACATGGTGTCAGGCACAGTAGTGGACCTGAGCAAGTACATCGACACGCAGTTTTTCGGGGACCGTCCCCATGTGCGTGGGCGGCGCATCCCAGTCGCAACCATCGTGCAGCGCGCGCAAGCCAACAACTGGACGATCACGCAGACAGCGTATGATTTCTCGCTATCCGAAGAAGAAGTGCTGGCCGCGCTGCTGTACTACAAAGAACATCAGGATCGCCTGGAGCAGCAAGAGGCTGAGGAAAACGCCCGTTTCGATGAACTGAAACGGGCACACGTCTAATATCATCGCACGGTGCGTGCTGTCCAACCCGAAACTACTGATTAGATGCCCATGCCCAACGCACACCACACCTACGATGTGTTCATCTCCTACGCGCGGCAAGACGGACTGCGGCGCGCGGTGCGGTTGGAAGAAGACCTCACCGCCGCCGGGTTCACGACCTGGCGCGACAAGCGTGATCTAGACCCTAACCAGGATTTCACTGCCGAACTCGAACGCGCCATCGAGCGCAGCCAGCGCGTGATATGCTGTGTGACGCCTGATGTGCGTCGTCAAGGTAGTTTTGTGCGCCGCGAGATCGCCTATGCCCTCGCGCTCAACAAGCCCGTGATCCCGCTCATCTTCGCGGACACGCTGCCGCCGATTCACATCATCAACATCACGCGCGAAGACTTCACCAACGTGCGCTGGAACCACGCGCTAACGGCCCTGATCGCGCGCCTGAACTCGGTCGAAGCGGACGCGCAGCAGACCGTCACACCACCGGATGATCCGTACCGCACGTATCTCAACGCGCTGTATAAGCAAATCGTCAGCTTCTTGCAGCAAACTGTCTTCTCAGAGATCACGCTCACCAGCGCCGCCACGCCCCACGCCATCGAACAACAAGAACTTCGCGCGCTGCCTGTCGCATTTTGGGGACTGGCAGGCGTTGATCCCGACACCGCCGAGCAACGCATGAGCAGCAACTTCGCCAATCTGCGCTCCGCATTCGATTATTACAAGCGCCGTGTACTGCTGCTCGGTGAACCCGGCGCGGGCAAAACCACCACGCTGTTCGCCTTCGCGCGCGATAAGGTGGCTGATCGTCTGCAAGACCCCACGCTACCCCTGCCGATCATCGCACCTATCGCCGCCTGGGACGCCGAGCAACAACCCCCATTAGCCGACTGGCTCGCCAGCCTGCTACCCCGCTTCAGTTCCGCCGAGATTACACAATTGATCCACGCGGGTACGGCGCTGCTCTTGCTAGATGGACTGGACGAACTCGGTACTGAGGGCGACGACGCCACCGCCCATACCACCGATCCGCGTGTGCTGTTCACACGCCTGCTCCCACCAGACACGCCCACCGTCATCACTTGCCGCGCGGACGATTACGCCGCGCTGGGCAGCAAAATCGCGCTCAACGGGGCGATCACGCTGCAACCGCTCAAAGAATGGCAGATACGCGCCTATCTGCACGATCTCCCAGCGTTGTGGGCCGCGCTCGAAGCTGACACCGATCTGCGCGAAGTCGCGCGCACGCCACTGCTCCTGAGCCTGTTCACCATCGCCTACCGCGACAGCGCCGACGAGATCACTCAACTGCGCGATCTGCGCGACAGCCCCGCCGCGCTGCGCGACAGCATCTTCGAAATCTACGTGCAGCGCAGCTACGAACGCGAGGCCCGTAAACACGCCCTACCCCCGCACATCACGCTGGACCTCGTACACACGGTACTGGGCCAGATTGCCATGCAAATCATTCGTTGGTCAGGGCACGGGCAAAAGATCGTGCCCGACGATCTACGCGCCGCCTACCCCCACGCCGACAGCGACCATTTTCTCGCTGTGGTCGCCAACCTGCACCTGCTGGTCTTCGACGGCACAGACTACCGCTTCAAGCACCAATTCCTGCGTGACTATTTTGCGCTGAGTCATAGCACCCGCGTCCTCGGCGCGCCAGCAAGCGCGCAAACGCTCGAAGCGCTTAAAATCCAGGGCGTACTGGGCGATGACCGCGCGCTCCCGATTGTGATCGCGGCGACACAATCCGACAATTCGGAGACACGACAGCGCGCCGCCAAAGCCCTCGGCTACCTGGGCCACTCCGACACCCTTGAGGCGCTGCTGGCGATGCTCGATGACGCCGACCAATGGGTGCGTCACAGTGCGGTCAAAGCACTGGGCGTACTGGGCGACACACGCGCAGTCCCACCGCTGATCCGCATCGTGCGTACACTGGAGCCGGCGATGCAGCTTCAAATCGTGGCGGACGCACTCGGCTTTCTCAATGACACGCGCGCCGTGCCGACGCTACTCACACTGCTCCAAACCGGCGACCACACCACGCGCAAGAGCGCCGCCCAAGCCCTCGGACGACTGCGTGATCCGTTGGCGGTTGAACCACTGATCGCCGCACTCGATGATCCAACTGAACGCGTGCAGCAGGACGCCATCATCGCGCTAGGAGACATCGGCGATGACCGCGCCCTCGAACCGCTGATCGCGCTGTGCCGGGCCGGATCGAGCGTCACACGCCGCAGCGCCTATGACGCATTGGGTACACTCGGCGATCCGCGCGCCGTGCCCGTACTAATCGACGCGCTCAACGATTACGCGAGCTACATTCGCCCCTTCGCCGCGCAAGCCCTGGAGCGCATCGGGACACCCGCCGCACGCACCGCAACCGCCGCTTGGCGTGTCACCCAACGAGGGACAGGTGTATGACTGACCGCCTCGGCATCTACGGCGGGACATACGATCCGCCCCACCTCGGACACTTGATCCTCGCCGAGACTGCCGCCGACAGCCTGAACCTGTCGCGTGTGCTGTTTGTCCCTGCCGCCGATCCGCCACATAAAGCCGCCAGCACCATCCGCGCCTCTGCTGATCACCGGATGCACATGGTCCGGCTGGCGATTGCGGATAATCCGAAATTCGCACTCTCCCGCGTGGACATAGACCGCCCCGGCCCCCATTACAGCGTCGATATGCTGCTGCGGCTGCACGCGGAGTTTCCCGGCGCGGAACTGATATTTCTAATCGGCGCGGATTCGCTGCGCGATCTGCCTACCTGGTCCCGCCCGGCGGAACTGATCACGCTGGCGCAACTGGGCGTGATGCGTCGCCCGTTCGTTGAGCCGGACGTGGACGCAGTGGAAACACAACTCCCCGGTGTCACGGAGCGCATCGCGTGGGTCAACGCGCCCCTGATCGACATCGCCGCCAGTGACCTTGCGCGCCGTATCGCAACCGGCCACAGCGTGCGTTACCAGCTACCAGATGCTGTTTGTGCGTATATCGAGGAACACCACCTGTATAGGAAGTGACACTATGAAGCTGAGCACCTTGCGTTTGAGTTCGCTGCTCGTCTGCACACTAATCATCGCGGTGACGCTAACCGGCATGGGCGCGCACCAGAATCTCACGTCCGCCCAGGACCTCGCGACCAACACTCCGGCCCCGACCGTCCTGCCGACCAACACTGTCGCCCCGCCGACGATCACGCCCATCCCGACCAACACCTCGGCCTTTACAGCGACCGCGACGCTGTCCGCGCCGACGCTCATTCCGCCGACGCCCATGCCGACCCTCACGCCGACGCCCTACACGCCGCCGGAAGTCTCCGCGTTAGCCGCTGTGCAAACACTGCACCGCCTGCGCGTCGGCACAATCTACAACGGCACACCGTTCTCGTGGCTCAACGAACGCGGCGAGATCGAGGGCTACGAAGCCGACATCTTGCGTGCCATCGGCATCGACCTGGGCATCGAGATCGAGTTCACACAGGTCACGCGCCAGAACGCCGGCGAGATGCTGCGCAGTCAGCGTGTGGACATCGTGATCGGCCAGCAGATTCAGACGCGCGACCGCGAGGCCATGTTCGATTTCTCGCACCCGTACTACGCCAACTACGAAATGCTGGTCGTCCTCACCGACGCGCCCTTCAATACCCTGACCGATTTCAACGGGCAGCCGGTCGGTGTCGCGATTGGCAGCCGCAGCGAACGCGCGCTCCGCAACTGGATGGCGCAAACCGGCGTGCAGGTGGAGGTACGCACCTACTTCACCGAAGAAGCCGCGCTCGATGCGTTGGCGGCGGGCGAAGTCTCCGGTATGGTCGGCCCGCTGGACAGCCTGCGCCGCGCCGGGCGTCAGGGCATGCGCCTGATCAACGAGCCGGTGCTGACCGCATACTACAGCATCGTCATGCGCCGCCACGACGTGAACCTGCGCAACCTGCTCAACCGTTCGCTGCAACGCCTGAAAGCCAGCGGACGACTCGAAGCGCTGTATGCCGCTTGGTTCAACCAGGACCCCATCGACTTCATCCAATTGATCCCGATCTACGACTTGCTCTTTGCCGACGCACGCGAACTCGCCAACTTCCCCACCGACATGCCCTACCCCGCCGAGTCCGTGCAGGCGCGCATCGCACGCGGCGGACCGCTGCGTGTGGCGGGACTGGTCCCGTTTGGTCAGGAAGCGCCCAACGCCCAGTTCAGCGTGATGAACGCCTTCAACGACGCGCTGATTCAGGAAATGGCGCGGCGCTGGAATGTGCCCATCGAACTCGTACCGGGCGCAGCGCAAAACGGCGTGGACCTCGTCGCCAACGGCCTCGCGGATGTCGCAGCCGGCGTGACACCACGCTGGGACGGTGCAGATCGCGTCGAGTATTCGCAGCCGTACATCTTGCACGGCGACCGGCTGGCGGTCCCGACCAATTCGCAGATCGTCAACGGTTTTCAGGACATGCTCGGCACAGGGTGGTGGATCGGCTATTTCGCCGACGACGCCCCGGACGCGGATAAGATTCGCGCAATTGCGGACTTCTTCGGCGTGGGCGCAAACATCCGCGACCCGTTCGCGATCCACAACGAGGCCAACGCCATATACACGATGGTCGTCGAGAGCAATCTCGACGCGGTATTCGGGGACAATCTGCGGCTGTACGGGCTGATCCAGGATGGCTATGCGAACAGCGTGCGCGTGATCGACACACCGATGGGCGACGAACTCCCGATCACGTTCGCCATGCCGCGCAATGACGCCGACTTCCGCGCGCTGGTCAACGCCACGCTGCAAGATATGGCTGCCGACGGCACGTTCCAACGCCTCTGGGTGGAGCAATTCGCGTTTGGCGACCCGATCCCGATCCGCTACTACGCACCCATCAGCCCGGACGTCCGGCTGCCGTAAGCAAAAAGAAACTCACCGCAGAGGACGCTGAGATCGCGGAGAAACCAACACAAAGGGCTTGCTCTCTGCTTTTTCTCTGCGTCCCCTGCGATCTCTGCGGTGAAATGGTTTTCGGAGATTTCATGCCCACCGACACGCCCATCCACGAACTGCGCACGCTCGGCAGAGCCAGCGCCGTGCTGCTCGCCACCATCAACATCCACACCGAAACCGATCTGCGCGCGGTCGGCCCGTTAGCCGCGTACCGGCGCGCACAAGCCGTCTTCGGTAAGCATGTCTCGCTGCATCTGCTATGGGCGATGCAGGGCGCGCTGATAGACAACCCCCGGCGGCAACTTAATCTATAGCGGCGCTTCACGCATCGCCCTACCCTTTGCGCACACCCCGGCTCTTACGACGCTCCGCGCGCTGGCGACGGCGCTCCTGCTGCCACTCCAATTCCTCGACCAGCCATTCCTCATCAATACCGACCATCGCTTCCAGCTTGAGGAACCGCTCGAATAACCGTTCGCGCCACACGTACCGCAGCGTGAGTATCCACATCAGCACCGCCACCCCAATGAACGCGTAATCCACCCACTCCAGCGGCAGCAGCTCCCAGAACTGGCGCAGCGGAGGAATCGCCATCACCGCGCACAACACCAAAAACAACACAAACGCCAGCAGCGTCGGGCGGAAATCACCGCTGAACTTATCCCCGCCCACAAACCAATGCACCGGCGGCTCCACAAACAGAACCAGTAGCAGCCCCGCCAGCGCGGAAAACATCGTCAGCACCGTTTGTGCGTGCAGTGTCGCGACCTCGTACCGGAACGCGTCCACGGTGAAAATCTCGTAATCAATCCCCGCATACGTTTGGAACGTTGCGACATCCTGGCTCATCACATTGAGCGTGCGATTGTGGTTCACAATGTCGTCGAATGTGTACGCGTACAGCAACAGCCCGAACAGAAACGTCACGATCCCCGCCGGGAATGCAAAATGCGTCACCGAGACAATCAACCCCCGGTCCGACTGCTCCGGCTTGGCCCACACTGCCAGCGCGAATGTAGGCACACCAATCGTCAAGATCGCGACCAGTGTGCTGTGTTTGGGAATGTACGGAAAGCCCATCCCAATCACTGAGATGGCGATGATCACCAGAATGATCTGTACTGCGCGTGCCATATACAAGCGCAAGACATTGCGCATCCCTGATACGATGCGCTGTCCTTCAAGGAACGCAGGGGCCAGCGCCGCAAACGAGTCGTTCAGCAGCACAATATCCGCCACACTGCGCGTTGCGCTGCTACCGCTTTCCATCGCGATGCCCAGATGCGCTTTTTTCAGCGACAGCACATCATTCACACCATCCCCGATCATCGCCACATAATAACCCTGTTCGCGCAACGAATCGACCAAACGCTCCTTTTGCAGCGGCGTGATGCGCCCGAAGATGCTCACCTCGCGCGCCACCTGCGCAAACTCCGCGTCACTCATGGTTTTGAGTTCCGGGCCAGAGATGACCCTCAAATCACCCGGCAGCCCCGCCTGTTGTGCCAGCGCCGCGACCGTGTGCGGATTGTCGCCGGAGATCACCTTGAGTTTAATGCCCGCCGCGACGAAACACGCGAGCGTCTCTTCGGCCTCTGGACGCAGTTCATCGCTGAAACTCACCAGCGCCAGCGGGGTCAGTGGCGGCAGCACCGGCTGTTTGCCGGAATCGTGGAGATACGTCACCTCTGGACTGTACGCAAGCAGCACCACACGCAGGCCTTGCGCCGTCCACACGTCCGCTTGTTCGTGCAGCGGTTGGGGCACACTGTCAATATACGGCTCCAGCATTTCCAACGCACCCAGCACATACACGCCCTCGCGCCCTGCATCGCTGAAACTGATCGCGCTCCACTTGCGTACCGACGAAAACGGCACTTCATCCAGCACGCGCCGCTTTTCGCCCGCCAACCCCTTGACCAATGCCTCGCTGGTCTTGTTGCTGGCAGAACAACTACGCCCCATATCGCCTAGAATCGCCTTAACCTCCGCTTTATCCCCATCGAGCGGATATACGTCATGGTAGGTGATGCGATTGGCGGTCAATGTGCCGGTTTTGTCCATGCATAACACGTTGACATTGCTCAGCGACTCAACCGAGTTCGACTGCTGCACCAGCGCACCACTCGTCGCGATACGCACCGCGCCCATCGCGTACGCCACAATCACCATGAAAAACAGCCCATTGGGGATCAGCCCCGCGATCACGGACGCCATCTGCACGCCGCGCATCAACGGAATATCCGCCAGCACTGCCGAAAGCCCAAACAGCACCGCAAAAAACAACGCGATCAGCATCAGGAAGCGGATCACGAAGTCAATGTCGCGTTGCAGTGGGGTTCTGCTGGTGACGAACTCCCGCGCTTCAGTGGACACCTGATTTGCGAAGCTCTTGGCCCCCACCCGCCGCGCGATATACATCGCAGAGCCGGACACCACATAACTGCCCGACAGCACATGATCGCCCATCTCTTTGCGGATATGGTCGGATTCGCCGGTCAACTGCGATTCGTCAACCTCGATCACGCCGTCACCGACGACGATCCCATCGACCACAACCTGATCGCCGGGCCGCGCGACGATAATATCCCCCCGCACCAACTCCGCCGGATCGACGACACGCTCCTCACCTTCGCGCATCACCGTGACCTGCGGGCGTGTCAGCAGCGCGATCTCATCCAGTTTGCGCTTGGCGCGTAGCTCCTGCACCACGCCCACCAGAATGTTCATCGCGATCAGGCTCACGCTCGTCACGGCTTCACTGGTGCGTCCAATCGACACCATCATCCCGCCGATGGTGAACAGCACCACGTTGATCACCGTGAACACGTTCTGACGCAGAATACTAAACAGCGAACGGCTCGTTGCCAGTTTGAAAGCGTTGCCCTCGCCACGCTCCCGCCGCGTGAGGACCTCGATCTCGTCTAACCCCTCGATTTCATCCAACTGGCTGAGCCGCTGGATCACCGTCAGCATCGATCCATGCGAGGTTGGCAGCATGAGCATCTCCCCTTAAACACGCGGGTAAGTCCCTCCCTGCCTGCGGGGAGGGATTTAGGGTGGGGCCAGGCATAGCGCACTGGGCGCATTATTTACTTGGACTAACCTCATTACGTCTTAATCATACTACCCCTGCCGAGGTCGCGTGAACACAAACCGGATCAGCTCCATCCAATAGTGACGCTCCGGCATGTATGTCACCAGCGTATCCTCAAAGCGCACCGGGCGTATCCCGCAGTAATCGTACAAGTTGCCGAGTTTCGCCGTGCGGTTCCCCGCCAGAATGTCGATCCACTGCGGCGTCATGGGCCAGCGCCGGACCACGCGGCTCACCACATTGTTGATCATGCGCAGCAAATACGGCGGTAAACTGACGATCATCCGCCGCGTACCAGAGACACGCATCACGGTGCGGATCATCTCGTTATACGAGACAAATTCCGCCCCGCCGATCTCAATCGTCTGGTCCACCAGATCAATGTTTTCCAGGCTGTTCGTGATCGCCTTCACCAGGTCCAGCACATACAACGGGTGCAGTAGATTCTCGCCCTCACCCGGCTGCAAATAAAACACCGGATTCGAGCGCAGCAGCATCGCCACACCATTCACAAAGCGATCCTCCGGTCCGAACACCACGCCGCAGCGCATAATCGTATAGGCCACACCGCTGTTGCGCACTAAGCCCTCAACGTGCCCCTTCACGCGCAGCAGATCGTAGGCCGACGCAGGTTCCGCGCCCAACACGCTGAGGTAGATCAATCGCCCCACGCGCGCCGACCGCGCCGCCGCGATCACGGCCCGCGTGCCTTCGATATCGATGCGCTCCAGATCGCGCCGCGTGCCCCACCCCTGCGCACTCGCCAGGTGGATCACCGTATGCGCGCGCTGCATCGCCTGATGTAACATCGCGGCGTCGTCCAACTGCCCTTCGATCACCTCAACGCCAGCGGGCCAAGTGATGCGCCGCCTGCGCCGAGGCGGGACCACTAGTCGCACCGGCCAATCGCGCTCTGCAAGATAAGGGACCAGATCACGCCCCACCAACCCGGTCGCCCCTGTAATCAGAATCATGTATGGTTCTCCTTCCGGCGCGCGATTATACCATGTGTACGCGCCAATCCGCCGCCGCGCGCAACACACGCAGTAAGGTTGATTCATCCTAACGAAAAGACCACGTCTTATGTCGATTCGAATCGCGCCTGATGCTAGTTTTTATGGTTTGTTAAGCGGTCTCAACTCCCACCCCAGACCCAGGCACTTCTGCGCAGCATCGGCGAGCGGGTATCCGGCGCGTGATCAAGTCCCCCTCCCCATAATTTTCGTTGAGCGCCAGCGAAACAAAATGTCTCGGAT
>CBEVZO010000024.1:0-13204 GCA_965554365.1 uncultured Anaerolineae bacterium | reverse complement strand
CATGCCAACCTTACTCGCAGCCAGTGGCGGCCATTCGCCACGCTACGGTGTAGTACGTATGTATTGGCGGCAGCAGCGAATTCGCGACCTACGGCCCACAAGCCGTATTCTAAGTCCAAATCGGGCAACGTACCTGGTGATCGGGGTGCGGCAAGCGCATTCAGCGCATCCTTGCCAAGTCCATGTTCAACATCCGATGCGATCATATCTCCGACGAAGTGGATGTGCTCACGGTCCACCAGGATCGTGTCATTCCATTGTTCCTGGGGTAATTCATGGAACTGATCCATGATGTCGTAGATCACATGCTCGATATAGCGCGCAAGGTCACCAATCCACTCGCTCGCGCGCTGAGCTAACGCCCGTGCATAAACGGTCAGCACAGCGTGTTGTCTGTAGCGGCCTGATGCTGTGTTCTTCTGGAGCAGGCCCAGGCGGAACAGCGCGAGCAAATCGTCACGGGCAGCTTTTAGCGCGTCGGCATCGTCCTGGTCCACGTCCCACACGGCGTAGACGGAGGCGTCGCGGTAGTCTATTTCTTGCGGGAATGCGCCCAACGCACGGAAGCGGCGCTGCTGCCCCTCGGTCAGCACGTCGTAGCTCAGTTTGAGCGTGGCTTCGACGGCTTTTTCGCGCGGCGTGTCGGCAAAGTCGCGTTCCAGAATGCCGAGCGGGTTGTCGGTTTGCAGCGTGGCGAGTACGTCCTGCACGTAATGCGGCAGTTGGTCTACGCCATCGACGATCAACTTGTCGGCGGCGATTTCGAGCGCCAGCGCGTGCCCGCCTAACGCCGTGATCAGTTTGCGGGCGGCTTTTTCTTGTTCATCGTCCAGTTTGCCGAGACGGTCGTGGAGCAGCGCGAGGGCGTCGTCGGGCGTCAGACGGTCGAGATCGAAGATTCTGCCGCCGAGCCGCATCTCGCGGTTGCGGGTGGTGACGATGCACGCGCTGCCCGGTGGCAGTACGTTTTTCAGCGCGCGGGCGGGGGCGTCGTGCCACACGTCATCCAGGAGCGCCAGGATGCGCCCCGGTCGGACGGTGTCATCGGCGAGCCACGCGGTGACGAGTTCCGGTGTGATGTCGGCGGGATCGGTGGTGCGGCCCTGCGGATGCGCCTGCGCCCAGTCCGGCAGGATGCGCTGGAGGATGCTTGCCGGGTCTTTGGCGTCCGGCCCCAGAGAGGCGCGGAACACGCCGCCGGGAAATTGATCGCGTAATTCTGTCGCGAGATGGTCGGCGAGGTACGTTTTGCCAATGCCGCCTGCACCTGCGACCGCCGCTGTGATCGTGACGGTTTCACCGGGTTGGAGCATGGCCGTTACCGCGTCGATCTCCTTTGCGCGGCCCACAAAGCGCCGCTGTTCGGGGATCAGGGGCGGGGTGGGGACGTGCCAGGTTGCAGACTCAATTTTCTGTTGATCTGTAAGCACGGCGATCAGGTTATGGATCAGGTGTTGCGTGTCCTGTGCTGTCTGAACGATCAGGTCGTGTGTGTCTTCAAATCCTTGATCTATGGCATAATGCAATCCGACAATCGCGGCGAGCATGGTTTGGGCGTCACGGGCTTGCAGGATCGGGCCATAGGTCTTATCTGAAGCGATTTTCTCGCGCAGCGCTTTGAGGTACGTTTCTAATTCTACCGGGATCGAAGGGGCTTGCGACTGGTCCAGAAAACGTTTAGCGTACAACTCTGCGAGGGTTTCAACGCTGGTGGGACGGCCCAGGACGATGTACTCAGCGAGATGCTGTTGCACTTGCGGCATCGCTATGAATCCGCTGTCGAAAAAACCGGGCAGTTCGGCTCGTGAGGCTGCTTCAAATTCCTTGAAGGCTTCTTGGGTGAGGCGTTTGAAACGGTCGCTTTTGAAGACATCGAGCGCCTGGACTACCTTTTCCCGGACTGGAGCCAGCTCGGGTCGATTCCAGACGACCTGTCCAATTTGTTGTACAAGCGGTTCCAATAATGGGCCAACAATATCCTGAATCATGGTCTGTCCCCCGCGCGACCGGTAGCGTGGACTATGAGGGTTAAGTATACGCGTGCTTGGGGTGTGAGGCAAAACGGGCGCGGGCGGAGGGAGTTAGAATCGTATCAGATCGGGCGGGGTGGGGTGCTGTGCTGCTCTCGGCCCACCGTCTCCCGCCGTGCGCCCTACGCTTGTGCGCCGCGCGCTTGCCGGATCACGGTTATCTGCGCTACGGTATGGACATGCGCAATGTACACTAATTGCTGCGTGTCATAAGTAATACGGCAGCGCGCGAAAAACTAACCTCACCCCCAACGTGACCGCAGGTCACGCGCCCCCAATCCACGCGCGGAGAGGGGGAGCAGTCCAGGGGAAAGGGTAAGCTCATGAGGCGTTACTGGATGCTTTACGACGCAAAGCGCTTACTGTTGGAGTAGTACACCATGACTATGAATTCAACTTTTTCTGCCCGACTGTTACGCGTGATACTTGTCGTCGTGCTGGCGGGCGTTGTAATCGTGACCGCGCTGCCGACGCCGGGAGTACACGCGCGGCCTGCGTATGCGCAGGGGCTGCCCTCGTCGGCGCGCCTCACTGGATTGACGCACACCTATCAGAGCTGGAACAATTGCGGCGGCGCGAATCTGACGATGGCGCTCAGCTATTTTGGCTGGACGCATGATCAAGAGGTGGCGCGGGCGTGGCTCAAGCCGAACGTGGAAGACAAGAACGTGTCGCCGGGCGAGATGGTGGCGTTTGTCAACGCGGGACAGACGGCACTGCCTGAGGTGCGTGCGCTGTGGCGGTTTGGCGGCGACATGGACTTGATCAAGCGCGCGATTGCAGCGGGCTTCCCGGTGATCGTGGAGAGCGGCTATGACGTGAACGATCTCGACTGGATGGGGCATTACGAGACGGTTGTGGCGTATGACGACGCTTCACAGACGGTATGGGTGTATGATAGCTATCTCGGTCTGGGGGCTGATGGCCTCGGTGAGCAGCACAGCTACGCGGACTTCGAGACTTGGTGGCAGCACTTCAATTACACGGTGATCATCCTATTCACGACGGACGATGAGACTGAATTGCGTGAGGTGTTGGGGTCGTATGTTGATACGGTCTATGCGGCGCAGGTGGCCCTCGACCGCGCACGAGAGCAGACGCTGATCGATGGAACAGATGCGTGGGCGTGGTTCAACAGGGGCACAAGCTACGCGAAACTGCGCCAGTATGAGAATGCGGCGATTGCGTTTGAAGAAGCATTCCGCCAGGGGTTGCCCTACCGTTTGCTGTGGTATATGTTCGCGCCGTTTGAGACGTATTATCATGTGGGGCGTTACGATGATGTGTTGAGCCTCGTTGCCAACACGGAGGCTACGACGGCCTATGTTGAGGAAACGCGCTATTGGCGGGGCATGGTCTACGCGGCGCAGGGACAGTACGATCTGGCGCTGAATGAGTTCAATCAGGCGTTGGCGTTCAATCCTAATGCGGGCATGGTCCAGGAAGCCAAAAACGCGGTTGAGAACGGGACGTTTGTCGCGCCGGGGCAGTAAAACAACCACATGCCAGTTGCGCCTAAATCGCCTTGACGCTATGCTAGCGCAAGGCGGTTTTGTGTTCAATGGAGAGTGCGCGTGTCTGATCTAATGGGGAAAATGCTGGCACAGTACGAGATACTTGGGCGTATTGGGGCTGGAGGGATGGCGACGGTGTATCGTGCGCGCCAAGCCTCCATGAACCGCGATGTGGCGGTCAAAGTCATGTCGGCAGACCTCGGCGGCAGTGAGGAGTTCGTGCAGCGATTTGATCGGGAAGCACGCCTGATCGCCAGCTTACAGCACCCGCATATCGTGCCCATGATCGATTATGGGGCCAGCGACGGCTATCTGTTTATGGTGATGCGCCTGGTCAGTGAAGGGACACTGCATACCCGTTTGCGGCAACTCCCTGTCACGCTGGCGCATGTCGCCGATTGGTTGCGACAGTGTGCCGGAGCGCTCGAACACGCGCATCAACGCGGAGTGATTCACCGCGACCTCAAACCCGCCAACATTCTGATTGACGAAGACGACAATCTGTACCTGACCGATTTCGGCATCGCGAAAGTGTTGGCGGATACCGCGCATCTGACGGCGACGGGGCGCGTGATCGGCACGGCGAGGTACATTGCGCCGGAACAATGGCGCGGTGAGCCTATCGACGCGCGAGTCGACGTGTATGCGTTGGGCATCATCCTGTACGAAATGTTGACGGGCTGCACGCCGTTTCATGCTGACACGCCTGTATCGTACATGCATAAACATCTGGACGTGTTGCCGCCTCCACTCGCCGCTGTGAATCCGAGGTTGCCCGCTGCGTTGGATGACGTGGTGCAACACGCGTTGGCAAAATATCCAGAGCAGCGGATTGGCTCAGCTAATGCCCTCGCGCGCACTTTTGAGCAGGCGGTGCGGGCGTTGCCTGATCGTATGCAAACGGCGGAGTTAGCGCGTGTAGCGCCTGACGCGGTGATCCGTGCTGCGTCGAGTACGGCTGATCGCGCGCCGCAGCCTCCGCGTGCCCGGCGTGGGGGCAATGTGTTGGTGTGGGGCGTGTTGGTGGCGCTGCTCATTGTGGCGGGAGTGGCCGCGTTCGTGATCTGGTCTTCGCGCGAGGACTCCACGCCGGACGATCAACCTGTTAGCACATCCGGTGTTGCGGTGGTGGATGATCACGTGTCTCCAAGCCCAGTGGACACCGCCGCGCCGGTGGTGATTCTACCGAGTGCCACCGCGACACACACGCCGCTTGCTACGGCGACGTGGACCGCGACGCGGACCGCGACGCCATCGCTAACTCACACGTCAACGGCGACGGCCACCGCTACCGCCATGCATACACCATCGCCGACCAGTACGCCGACTTCGACGGTCACTGCGACCTATACCGCGACCTATGATGTGCAGGCGACGGTTGATGCGCTCGTGGCGCAGCAGTTGACTGAGGTGGCGTCACAGTGGACCAAAACGCCCACGCCTGATCTGGACGCGACGGTACAGGCGCTGGCTATCGCAGCGTTGACGAATACCGCCGCCGCCTGGACAGCCACGCCAACCGTCACACATACGCCTACCTATACGCCAACACCGACCCTCACGCCGACATTGACTCGTACTCCCTCACTCACCCCGACCAGAACACAGACAGCTTCCCGAACGCCGCGCAGCTACTCATTTGGGCCCCATCTCCCTACCGCGCGTTTGACTGGGCTGACGCATGTTTATCAGACTTGGGAAAATAGCAGTGGTGCAAATTTGACGATGGCGCTCAGCTATTTTGGCTGGACGCACGATCAAGATGTGGCACGGGCATGGCTCAAACCAAATTGGGAAGACCCGAATGTATCACCGGGCGAGATGGTGGCGTTTGTCAACGCGGGACAGACGGCACTGCCTGAGGTGCGTGCGTTTTGGCGCTTTGGCGGTGATCTGGACCTGATTAAAAGGTCAATTGCGGCAGGTTTTCCGGTCATCGTACGGGTTGGTTACTATGTAGATGATCTTGACTGGATGGGGTATTACGAAACAGTGGTAGGGTATGATGAGGCTACGCAAACGCTTGAGGTGTATGATAGCTATCTTGGCATTTTGACCTTTAGTTATGGCGACTTTGAAGCCCTGTGGCAGCACTTCAATTACACGGTGATCATCCTATTCACGACGGACGATGAGACTGAATTGCGTGGGGTGTTGGGGTCGTATGTTGATACGGTCTATGCGGCGCAGGTGGCGCTCAACCGGGCACGCGCGCAGGCAGTAGCGAATGACGCCGACGCGTGGGCGTGGTTCAACATGGGCACGAGCTACGCGAAACTAGGCAACTACTACGATGCGGCGACTGCGTTTGATGAAGCGTTCCGCCTGCAGCAGCTTCCTTACCGCTTGATGTGGTACATGTTCGCGCCGTTTGAGGCCTACTATAACGTGGGGCGTTACGACGACGTGTTGAGTCTTGTCGCCCACACGGAGGCCACGACGCAGTATGTTGAGGAAATGCGCTATTGGCGGGGCATGGTCTACGCGGCGCAGGGACAGTACGATCTGGCGCTGAATGAGTTCAATCAGGCGTTGGCGTTCAATCCTAACTATGACGCTGCACGGGACGCCAAAAACGCGGTTGAGAACGGGACGTTTGTCGCGCCGGGGCAGTAAAACGCACGCTCGACGTAGCTACAGGCGGCCCCAGACGCGTTAAGCGAAGAAATTTTCGTCTCAGCTTGCCGTGTTTACTTTACCCCCGTGCCCCCGCGCGACACGTCGTGTCTCACGCGGGGGTAGCTCCGCAGAATAGCGTGATTTGCCGGTGTTTACCCCTACCCCCCCCCCCTTTCCCCGCAGGCGGAGAAAGGGGGGAGTAAGCTCACCGTTAAGCCCCTCTCCGCTTGCGGGGAGGGGGCGCGAACAAGTTCGCGTTGGGGGAGGGGTAAACTGGCGACCACGCTATTCTGTAGTCCTACCTACTATAGTTTTTGCACGGGAGCGGAGCTACCTGCAATGGATGTACTGTCTGTGCTGCTGGCGCTGACGCCAGTGATCGTGATTCTGCCGCTGATCACGGTGCGCCGCACTGTCGCCGGTGTCGCGGGCGTGGTGCGTTTTACGGGGCGTTTATTTAGCTTGGGCTGAGCTTGACCCCGGCGTTACGGGAGGCGTGGGGGCGTGTTGTAGTGCCCGCCCCCTGGACGCCGCCCCATTTTCTGCGGCGTCCACGTAGGGGAATGCCCACGCGCAGGAGTCACGCATCTTTGGCGAATGTCAACACCGTGTGATTTTGCGTTTCGCACTCCCCGATGATCTCATCGCGGCTCACCAGCCGGTAGCCTTGTTGGAGCCATGTGATCAGTTGTCTCCCAATGCTCTTTTTATCGGGCCGTCCGGCGACGTTGTACGCCACCTTGATAATCTTGACGTCTGTATCCATGGCGAGACTCCTTGCTGTACAACTGAAAACCGGGCTACGTTACACCGCGGACGGCGTTGCTTCGGATTCGCTGTGGAATTTCGCTGCGCAAGCGGGGCAAGCGACGACTTCGCTCACAATCTCATACCCTGAGCCACCGGATACGGTGATCATTTTGCTTTGGCCTCTTTTGAACACCTCTTTTTGGCGCGCGGGATACTGGCGGGCGCGGGTTTTGACCGGCAATCTGGTTGCTTTGGTGCGGCGTGAAACGACTTGTTTGCAGATTTCGCATCTATACATAGGGGTTTGGAGCCATCCTTTTCCGTTCGCGGCGTTTGAACCTCGAACGGACTAATGCTTCTAGAGAAGCAAGCCAACGATCAGGTAGCATTGAGCGGATACGGCAAAAAAACCGGACCACGTCCCAACGCACGTTTTCCGGCAAACACGGGTGCTAGAGAATAGGAATTAATCTCTTTGAACGTTCTCACAGAGGATGAATTCTGGAAACGATGCCCATGATGCGATACCACTAAAGTATACAGAAAATTATCGATTGCTACAATCCCCTACAGACGAAAAGGTCCACGAACGAGTTGTCAGTCATTTGTCGTAGTGCGCAGAATGGCCTCACCCCCCGACTCCCTTTCCATCCGAGACGGTTGATCTCGCTGGCGCTCGATGCAACCTATGGAGAGGGGGAGCAACCCGCGCGGCAAAGTCCCCTCTCCGCCTACGAGGAGGGGGCGCGAACAAGTTCGCGTAATGACAAACGATGCACTCTACACTTGCCGTGCCTTGGGTAGGGCAAGCCCGACCCCTACGAGAAAACAAATCCGCCCAATATGGAATGCATCCCGGACGAAATTGATGCTGTTCCAACACTCAGGCGGGATATTCTGCAATGTCTACGCGGGGGAGCACACAGATTTTATGCTTTTGAGCCGCGTTGATCTGCGTTGATTTGCGTTCATCCGTGTCCCATTTTTTCTGTTGGCATACCGTCCATGCGGTATACTCGGCGTCGCCGTATAGTTTTTGATCGTTGCATTTACGAACATTTTTAGGAGTCCCCGATGGATTTATTGTCTGTGCTGCTGGCGCTGACGCCAGTGATCGTGATTCTGCTGTTGATCACGGTGCGCCGCACCGCCGC
Organism: uncultured Anaerolineae bacterium; assembly: GCA_965554365.1. GTDB lineage: Bacteria > Chloroflexota > Anaerolineae > Aggregatilineales > Aggregatilineaceae > CAYRNY01. Next base: position 5,137 of record CBEVZO010000024.1, on the reverse strand, counting down.
CGATATCGCGGGTGTGGCGGGCTGGATCGTCACACTGATCATCGCCGGGATCGTGTTCGAAACCCCGCTGAGCGTGATGTTACGCGCGAGCCTCGCTGGAGTGGTTGCCTCACTGCCGATTGCGCTGGTGGTGGGCACGTCAATTCTGCAAATGAGCGTGATGCTCGAAACGGACGCGATCAAGCGCGTGGTGGTGGTGATCAAGTCCGTCGCACCGGACAACCAGATCGTGCAGATCATGCTGATCAACATCGGCTTTGGGACGCTGCTCACCGCGCTCGGTGCTGTGCCGGTGTCCGTGCTGCCGCCGATTATGCTCTCGCTCGGCTATTCGACCTTCGCGGCGATTGCGCTGCCCGCGATTGGCTACGACGCGCTGACGACTTACGCGTTGCTGGGGATTCCGGTGGTAGTGTTCGCGGACTTCGTCGAGCGCCCGGTGGAGGATGTGGGCGGCTATTTCGCGCGTTTCATGCCGGTGATCAGCACCTGCATCGCGCTGGGGATGCTGTGGATTGTCGGCAAGTGGAAGATGATACGCCAGGGATTCGTGCCTGCGCTGATCACAGGGTTGACCGCCGGGTTTGTGGCGATAGGGATGAACGCGCTCGGTTTTATCACGCTGACGGGCGTCGCGGCGGGGATCAGCGTGATCGTCGTTATGCTGCTGTATCTACGTTTGACCGGGCAGACGTTGGTGGATCGCGGCGTGCTGAACGAGGACGATCTCGCGGCGGAACAGCAGATGTCGCTCGCGGCGGCACTCTCGCCCTGGATCATCCTCACCATCGCCTCGCTGACGGTCAACGCGACGTTTTTGCCGTTCTTCGATCTCACGTTCAAGGATTGGGCCATGCCGGTGGAGATCATCCCCGACAAGCCGGAGAAAATCCGGTTGCTGTGGCAAGCCTATTTCTGGATTCTGGTCAGTACGGCGTTGGCGCTGCCGTTTCTCAAACCGACGCGCAAGCAGCTAAACACCTCGGTGCGCAAGTGGCTGAAACGCGCGCCGCGTCCGGTGTTGGCGGCGGCGGTGTTCTTCGCGATTGCATTCGTGATCAACCACTCCGGCAAGAATGCTGACTGGGTGCTGGTCGATCCTGATCACAACATGATCCAGGTACTCGCGGACGCGACCGCCAGCGCATTTGATACGGCTTATCCGCTAGTCGCGCCGTTGTTGGGGTTATTGGCGGGCTTCATCAGCGGCAGTGAAACGTCGAGCATTGCCATGCTGACGCAGTTCCATCTCTCGACTGCTGAAAAGATCGGCGCGTCCGGCCTCTTGATCGCAGCCGCGAGTGGGATCGGCGGGGGGCTGGCGAGTGTGATTTCTCCCGCGAAGCTGCAAAATGCCGCCGCGAGCATCGACCGCATCGGCGACGAAGCCGAGGTGCTGCGCGCGACGTTCGGTATTTCACTGGTGATCACGGCGGTGTGCGCGGTGATGGCGCTGTTTTGGGCGTGATCACTTGCACGCACATGGAGGTGTGAGTCAGGGTGGGCGTCGCAGGGGGTGCAGCTTGTCGCGCTGTGTAAAACGGCCTCACCCCACAACCCCCTCTCCATCCAAGACGGTTGATCTCGCTGGCGCTCGATACAACCTATGGAGAGGGGGAGTCGGTGGGGCGTAAGTGTTTCTTGCGCGCCTGACTGGTGGTTCGTGGACCAGCGATAAGCGATACTGCAAACAGGCGCACGACGGCGTTCACGGGTATACTTGAAGGACTCTCTCGACGCGTAAGTGAGGCACGCATGGTTGACCCTGAATCCACTATTTTCGATCCCCCGGATGATCTCGATGTTCCGATCTGGCGCTATATGGAATTCGCGAAATTCGCCGCCATGCTCGAATATTCGGGCTTGTTCTTTTCGCGTATCAACCAGCTTGGTGATCCGTATGAGGGCGCGCTGACGGCTCCGATGGCGCGGATGTTCGCGGCACAGGAACCGGATCGCACAGTGGCGCGCGAAGGGGCGTTGCAGTACGTGGGTGTGTCGTGCTGGCACATGAACTATCACGAGTCGGCGGGCATGTGGAAGCTCTATTCGGACTGCGACAACGCGATTGCGATCCGGTCCACGTATGCGCAGTTGCGCGCGTGCCTGGACGTGCCGATTATGATCGGCGTGGTGAAGTATATCGACTATGCGCGCGAACGGATGCCGAATGAGGGGCATGTGCTGGACCGGATCATGCACAAGCGCAAGTCGTATGAACACGAGCGCGAACTGCGGGCGGTGCATTGGAGCGTACCACCGACGGAAGGTGCGGCGCTGTTTGCGTCACCGCCGCCGGAGCCGCCGGAACATGGCGTCTGGGAAACGCTCGACATGAACCAGCTTATCGACCGGATTTACACCGCGCCGACAGCGGATCATTGGCTCAAGGATTTGGTGCAGCGGTTGTGTCAACGGTATGGGGTGGTGAAGGAGATTGAGCGGTCGAAGATATTGGATAGGCCGATGCATTAGGGTGGGGCGGGAAATTGGCAGTATATGGGGCGAGCGTTGTGAAGGTGCGGCGCTCGTTTTGTGGTTTGGGTGGGAAAGCTATTGCCCAATCTTCTTTATGAAGGTAACATGAGTGTGAGAGTTGAGCCCTACAAAACACAAAGGGGATAATCTGATGTTAGTAACATCAATCCGGATGGTGAATTTTCGTTGCTTTGTAGATAGCGGCGAGATTCCACTACAGAAATTCTCGGTACTCATTGGCAAGAACAATGGCGGGAAATCCTCGTTAATTGATGCATTGGAGCGAGTATTTAATCGAAGAACTGTTTTTCACCCCGATGATCTTTACAAACCAAAACCTGTGTCAAACGGTGATTATTCATCGGATGCTCAGGATTTGTCTGAAGGCACACCAAGAGCCAGTCGGCTAGAAATATACGTCAAATTACGTAACAAGGATGGTGATGAACTACACGTTCGGGTCAGCCATTCAATCAGTGACGGAACTACATGGGAGTACGAAGCTGAATGTGTCGGAGACAAAACGCTAGATCAAGATATCGCAAAGTTGAAACTTGCTGCTTTGAAGTCTATTGTTCAAGAGTACAACATCGAATTGGATGGGCCGCGAAATCAAAGTCAGTCTTTCATTGACGCTATTCTGAATTACCGAGCAACTCTAAAAGCATATATTGACTGGAAACCGCTTCCAGCGGAAATTCAAGCTCAATTTCCCAAGCCTACTGTTTATCGTTCCGACGAAGCACAAAGTCCAGAAGAACGGATAAAGAGTACACTTTCTGATCATTTCCAAAACGAACTCCTCGAAAATCATAAGGCGACAATTGCGAATATCCGCGATGAAGCGAAACAAAAACTGGATGAACAAGCTCAGGAACTGGTTCCTATACTTAAGATACATTCTCCCGATGTACAACGTATCTCAATCGATATAGATGAAAAATCGTTCACAAAGTTGGATATCGCAGCAGTCAGAATTATCCTCAGAGACAATCGAGAAATAAATTGGACTCATATTGGTTCAGGCAAAAAACGAGAAATGTCTCTCGGTATTTTCCGTTGGAAACACGATATGTTGACTGAGCAATTAGAGCCATCAGATGAAGACGAACCTAGTCCTATTCTTGCTCTATATGATGAACCTGACACCAGTCTCGATTATCAAGCTCAACGCAAAGTGACTCATTTGCTCAACGAACTCAGTGAATACCCAACGTGCCAAGTAGTAGTTGCTACGCATTCGATCAATCTTATGGACTCGGTGCCTATTGATACAATTTCATTCTTTGATGAAGCTCCCCTTAAACCCTGGAAATTCGAGATTGGAACAGCGGAATCGGAATTGTTGGATCAAATGCGCCGCACACTTGGCTTGCGGAACAGCGCGCTATTCAATGAACAGTTAATGCTTATCTTTGAAGGAGCCACAGAGATTACCGTTATTGATTTTCTGTATTGCGCAATAACTAACCGCATGATGGCATTAGATGGAATTTACCCTGTAAATGGTGGTGATAATGGAAATGCTTTAAAACTCGCCAAATTGTTAAGAACGAATCATAGACGAGTTATTCTTGTTCTTGACAATGATTGTAAGGGAACCCCCATAATACCCGGCAACACAGAAGCAGAAATCCGCCACGAAACAGGTTTGACCGTCAACGAGCATCTTTTCTTTGTGGGAGCAAAAGAGCTGGAAGATTTATTCAGCGATGCGCAATGGGCAGAATTGTTTAACGATCAATATCCCAAGATTTCCGGGAGTGTATGGAATCCCGATGAAATATCCGCTCTGAGGAGTGAAACAAAGTTTTCCGAAGCTCTGAGAATTATCCTGGCAAACGAAACTGGCTACAAACCAGGGAAACCCGAATTAGGGCGTGGAATAGCGCAATTGGCGATAAAACAAGATGCTATTCCCGAACCACTCACTACGCTAATCATCTCAATCACTAAGCAGGTAGGCGGGGATTGACACAAAAGGGCGGAACCTCACACCGGAGGCCCGCCCCTGATTTTCGTTGATTGTTGGGCGCGGCAGAGCAGCGCCCCTACGGTTCGCGGATTATTCGACCGTCACCGACTTCGCCAAATTCCTCGGCTGATCGACGTCGCAGCCACGCCACACGGCGATGTGATAGGCGAGCAGTTGCAGCGGGATCACGCTCACGATGGGGCTGATCAACGGCGGCATCTCTGGCACGTACAGCACATGATCGGCTTTCTCCGCGATTTCGGTGTCGCCATCCGTCGCCAGCGCGATCACGATCCCGCCACGCGACTTGGCCTGCTCCACCTGGCTGAGCATCTTCTCATACACCGCGTCGCGCAGCGCAATCGCCAGCACGGGCATTTGCTCGTCGATGAGGGCGATTGGGCCGTGCTTCATTTCTCCGGCGGGATAGCCCTCCGCGTGGATGTAGCTGATCTCCTTGAGCTTGAGCGCGCCTTCAAGGGCGATGGGGTAGTTGATGCCGCGTCCCAGGTACAGGAAATTCGTGTACTGGTGCAGTTCCGCCGCCAGCGCCTCGATTTCCGCTTCGCGTTCGAGGACCTGCCCGACAAGGTCCGGCAGATGGGCGAGGTCGTGGGCGTGCTGCTGCGCTTGCTCCGGCGTGACTGTGCCGCGCTGTTGGCCCACGTAGAGCGCGATCAAGTA
>CBEVZO010000023.1:0-13320 GCA_965554365.1 uncultured Anaerolineae bacterium | reverse complement strand
CATGGCCTCGTCGATGTTCTATGCTACGCGGCTTGAAATGGATAAAGTCGAGTTAGCGCGTATGTGATCCACCACCCCACAGCGACGATCATGCCAGATGATACTGGCGCAGTATCAAGCACCCACGCTACCATATCAAAATTAATACAGCTTATTCGCGCACAAAGGACCGCACACTTATGACATCCCCGATGACGGCTTCCAAACGTCTCGCGGCCCGGATGCGCCGCGCCCCGGTAGATCGCATTCCCAATATGACGCTGGTGATGCAGTACGCCGCCGACTTGATCGCTGCACCGCTGACCGACTACTACCAGGATTACAACGTCCTCTGCGAAGCGAATTTCAAGTGCATTGAAGTGTACGGCCTGGACCTCGTGGATGCGATCAGCGACCCGTTTCGCGAGGCCGCCGATTTCGGCGCACAGATCACGTTCCCCGACAACGATCTGCCGGTCTGCGAAGCACTGCTGATCCAAACCCCGACGATATCAAAAATCTACCCACGCCCGATCCGCTCGCACCCGGCAGCAGGATGCGCGACCGGGTGGATGCGATCCGGCTGTTTCACGAACGTGTCGGCGGGCAGATTCCGGTGCAGGGCTGGGTCAAGGGCGCGCTGGCTGAGGCCGCCGATCTGCGCGGGATGACGCAGATCATGTATGACATTTACGACCGGCCAGAGTGAATGGAAACCCTACTCGAACACTGCACTGAGACAGCAATTGCGTTTGCGCTGGCGCAGATCGAAGCGGGCGCGACGATCATCGGCCTGGGCGATGCTGTGGGGTCGCAAGTCGGACCGCGCGCCTATCGTCAGTTCGCGCTGCGGGATGCGCTGATTGTCACGGATAACGCATAGGTTCGACACACACGCATGCAAACGGGGCTGTTCAGATGAGCAGCCCCGCTTTTTTGTTCTCAGGAGCACAATGTGCGTTCGGTCAGATTGTCACTGTTACTGTGTCGTGGCTACTGCGCCAACACAAACACGGCGGTTGTGCGACCGGGCACGGTGAACGTGCCACTCGCGGCATCAAACGCGGAGCCTTGCACCACCGGATCAGCCGATACGGCCAGCACAGGGTGCAGCGTGAGGCCCATACCCGCGAAGTCTTCTACCGCAAAGCTGACTTCTTCCGGCGCAGCGTTGAACAGCCCCACCACTAGCGCGTGGTTGGGGTCCAGGTCTGCGAGATCACCGGAGTCGTCGATGCTCATCACGATCAAGCCGGGAACCTGTTCCGCGCCCGTGTTATGGAACGCCACGCGCGCCATCACATCCTCAGCAGTGCGCAGACGGAACAGCACGCTGCTCGTGCGGATTTGCAGCATTTCCTGTGTATGCGCCACTGCCATCAGAATGTGTTCCTGACCGGGCACAATATCCGGGTTCGCCAGCAACGGCTGCATCATGCCCCAGTTATCGACGTTCTTACCCGCGACTGGCAGACCGTGCCCCCATCCACTGTCCTGATAGGTAAAGTCCAGCACGTTGAACCAGTCGCCGGAGTTATAGCTATCGCGATCCATCGACTTCGAGCGCAGCATGTCGATACCGGCATGGTAGAACGGCACACCCTGGCTCAGTGTCACGATGCTGATGCCCATATTCTGCATCCGCACGCGGTCTTCAATGGTCGCTGTCTCCGGTGCAGCATACTGCACCTTGTCAAACCATGTTTCGTTGTCATGCGCCGAGATATAGACAATGTGTTCCTGCGGATCAGCCGTATACCCCGCAGGACTGCCATTGTAATCGCCGTCCGCGCCTGTGATCGGATCACCAGTCGCGCCTACGAAAGTGTAGTCCGCCAGGTTGCCCGCCAGACCAATCCGCACGATGTCGGTGTATTCCAACAAACGCGCACGTTGTTCGTCCTCATCGCCGGGTGTGATCCCGTTCGGATCAACGTACAGCCCGGTAGCAAAACCTTGTTCCTGGCGTCCACCGAAGGGACTGCCGCCGCGCACACGGTCACGAATGCGGTCATTAAACGTGCCGATACCCGTACCCGGCAGATTCAACTGTGTCGCGTTCACACCACGCGCACCGTCAGCCACCTCGCCGAAGTTCCAGCCCTCGCCGTAGACGTAGATCGCCGCGCCATCCACACCATCAGCTTCCAGCGTCAACGCCTGGAGCGCCGCCTGCGCCTCGACCATGTTCTCGACCATGTGGTGGCCCATCAGGTCAAAGCGGTAGCCGTCAACCTTGTAGGCTTTGGCCCACATCACCAGCGAATCGACCATGAGTTTCTGCATCATGACATGCTCGGTCGCCGTGTTCATGCAGCAAGTGCTGGTTTCGATTGCGCCCACCGCGTTCTGACGGTGGTAGTAACCGGGTACGATCTTATCCAGCACCGCACGCTGCGCTTGTCCAGCAGCGTTGGTGTGGTTATACACCACATCCAGCACTACCCGCAGATCCGCATCATTCAGTCCCATCACCATACGGCGGAACTCGACAATGCGCGCCGTGCCATCGGGATCGGTCGCATAGCTGCCTTCCGGCACGGTATAGTGGTACGGGTCGTAACCCCAGTTGAAGCCGTCTTCATTCTCAATCGCCGTTACTGCGGCCTGCTGATCTTCGGCATCCGCCGGATAGCTGGCGAGCGTATCCCAATCCGGCTCGGTACGCGCCGCCGCGTCTTCGTTGATCGTGGCAATGTCGAACACAGGGAGCAAGTGAACGTGCGTCAAGCCTGCCACAGCGAGATTCTGTAAGTGCTGCATCCCAGCAGAGCCTGCTTCAGTGAACGCCAAGTACGTGCCTCGGAAATCTGGCGACACTGTCTCATCACGAATGCTGAAATCGCGCACATGCAGTTCGTACAGCACAATGTCTTCCGGCGCTTCGAGTACGGGCTTTGTGAGTTTCTGCCAGCCATCAGGCATTAACGTTGTGTCGTTGAGCAGGTCTACGATCTGGCTACGCGTGCTGTTGGTTGCCAGGCTCAACGAATACGGGTCTGTCACCAAATTCGTCTCGATCTGGCCCGTCGAGGGCGCAAAGACCGTCACTTCGTACAAGTAGAACGCATAGCTCCAATCAGGTGCGCCGGTAATGCTCCACACGCCGGATTCCGCATCGCGTGCCATATCAAGTACGGTCGCTTCGGCGTCAGGGTCAGGACCGTCGAACAGGTGCAGCCGCACATTCTGAGCCGTCGGGGCCCAGACATTGAGCGTCGGCACAGCACCGTCCCAGACAACACCCAACTCGCCATCATAAGCGTAGAGGTCATCCAGCACACCGGGGATTTGCAACGCGGTCGCATCTGTGATTTTGCCACCCGTGCCCTTCACCGACACGGCAAACTGTCCCCTGAGAATGTCCGGGACCAACGCCAGATCGTCTGCTTTGATGTGGAACGCCGTGTAGCCCGCCAGATGCGGGAACCGCGCGAGAATGTCAGCGCTCAGCCCATCACGATCCAGCCGCAGCGAAATATCCTCACCGCCGACCACCACACCATCCTCGATCATCAGCGTGGCGTCAGGGGAGTAGTGCAGCTTGTAGATCGCGACTTCCGGCTCGACCTTCCACGCAATAGTATCGGCAGCCACCCAGTAAGCTTTCGTCGTACTGAGATCGCCCACGACCGCCCCCGCCATGACCGCGTCAATATCTTCTTGCGTCGCCACAGGTTCCTCGCTCACCGTAATCGTCATCACGTTATCGCCGGTGTTGTAACTGAACGTGACATCGTGTCCCACGCCCGGCACGCTGAAAGGGATATTAGCGCCACCAGGCGCGCCATCCATCCCATAGTTGAGGTCCCAACTCTGATTGTAGGCCACTTTCGCTTCATACTCGCCCGGCGGAACCAGGAACGTCGAGAACTCGTAGACACCGTCGCCGTCCGGGTCTTGCAGCAGTGAACGCAAGCAGTCGGGAGCCCAGTCGCCGGGGCAGCCAATCGTCGCCTGATAGCTGCCGGGCACGTTGGCGAGGATCGAATTCACATTGTCGCTGACCCAATGCGTTTTGTGGTCGTAGAAAAATGTGACGCTGGTATCCTCGGCCAGTTCCAGCAGGATATTTGCCCCACCGGGTTCCGCGCCAGCGCCGTAGTTTTCGTCCCAGGTCCCGTTGAGTGCAGCTTTATACTCATAGCTGCCCGCCGGGAGGTCCCAGATCGCCATCCATAGATCATCGGCGGCGCTGTACTGCAAGTATGTCGCTTCGCAGTCAGTCTGCCAATCACCAGAGCAGCCAAGCGCGCTCTGGATTGTCCCGGCAATCGCGACAATGTCCGGGTTGGGGGTGTCACCCTGTGCATCAGCGCCGGATGCCACAAGCATCGCAGCGACGAGCAACAGCGCGAATAGCGCCGGGATCGCCAGGCGCATCAGAAGTTTAGTACGGTTGTGAGCCATGCAGTACTCCTCAAAATGTGGAAACGTTTTCGAATGGTGATGTAAATCGGTTTACCCGTAGTAGTTTTTTTGCGCCGCACACGCGGACACAACGTTTCTATTATCACGCAGACTATAACGAATGTGCAAAAAATGATCGATGGACATGCGACATGCAATCTCGACAAACACCGCCAGCTATGCTATCACTATTGCAGCATGTGACAAACTTAGATTTTAGCTTACAGGCCAGGAGATATTGTCGCTTTATGACGCTTGAAATGTGGTATACCCTCGCGATCCTTGTCGCGGCCATCGTGCTGTTCATCACCGAGTGGTTGCGCGTCGATGTAGTGGCGCTGGGAGTAGTCATAACGTTGATGCTCACAGGGCTGCTGTCTACGTCCGAAGCCCTGTCGGGCTTCTCAAACCCGGTAGTGCTGATCGTGGCCTCGTTGTTTGTGGTCGGTGGTGCGGTATTGCAAACCGGCCTCGCGGCCATCATCGGCCAGCGCATCCTCAAAATCGCGGGGCACAACGAAACGCGCCTGATCATGGTCGTGATGCTCACCGCCGGGATCATTTCCGGGTTTATCAGCGACACCGGAACAGTGGCCGTGCTGCTCCCCGCAATCATCAGCGCGGCGCGTGCCGCAAAGATCAGCCCCTCCAAACTGCTGATTCCGCTGTCGTATGGGGCGCTGCTCGGCGGCGCTACAACGCTGATCGGCACCACGCCCAACATCATCGTCAGCGATTTGCTGCGCGAACAGGGCGAATCCTCATTCGTCTTTTTCAGCTACACGCCCATCGGCGTGCTGATGTTGATCACCGGCACAACGTTCATGGTCACGCTCGGGCGGCGCATCCTACCGGATCACAAACCGCCGCAGAGCATCGAGGAACAGATCGAGAGTCCGCAGGAAATTATGGATATGTACCGCCTGCCGGACAACCTGTTCCGTCTGCGTGTACCGGAGGGTTCCAATCTCTGTGGGCAAACAATTGAGGAATCGCGGTTGGGCGGAGAATTCGGCGTCAACGTGCTGGAAATCCTGCGCACAGCCCCAGCCCAGCCATTGATGAAAATTGGCGAGCAACGCCTGGTGCTGCAATCCGAAACACAGCAATCGCTCTATCCCACCGCTGACACCGCTATCGCACCCAAAGACATTCTGATTGTGCAGGGCAATCTAAAGGCTGTTCGCGATGCAGTGGCCTACTGGCAATTAGTCATGCAGCCGGCGTCGCCAGCGGACGAGCAAGCTCTCGTCAACCAGGAAGCAGGGATCGCCGAGGTCGTGCTGCCGCCGCGCTCGTCATTAGTGGGTAAAACGTTGGTCTCAACGCGCTTCGGCTCAACCTACAAACTCACGGTACTCAGCATATCACGCCCCGGCGCAGATCAACCCGTTAACCTGAAAGAAGACGGGCTGCAATTCGGAGATATTCTGCTGGTCCAGGGTTTCTGGAGCAACATTGTGGCGCTGCGCAAAAAACCGCGCGACTTCGTGCTAATGGGGCGTCCCGAAGCGATGCTCGGCGCGCCATATCGCCACAAAGCACCAATTGCGTTACTGATTTTGCTGGGAATGCTGATCGCGTTGATTACTGGTGTGGCCGACGTGGCAACCGTCAGTATGGCAGCGGGGTTGAGCATGATCTTGACCGGCTGTCTGACGATGGATGACGCTTATGACGCGATTGACTGGAAAAGTATCGTGCTAATCGCGGGGATGCTGCCGATGAGCATCGCGCTAGAGAATGTCGGGTTGGTGTCGCTGATCGCGGAAGAACTCACCGCTAACCTGGGCGATCTGGGACCACTGGTGATCATGGCGGGGCTGTTCTTGCTCACCTCGGCGTTCACACAAGTAATTTCCAATACGGCGACAGCGGTCGTCCTCGCGCCAGTGGCATTCGCCACAGCGCAAGAACTCAACGTGCAGCCGCAAGCGTTTTTGATGGCGGTGTCGGTAGCGGCGTCGATGGCGTTCGCCTCACCGGTTGCTTCGCCGGTCAACACGCTGGTGATGGGTGCGGGTAGCTATCGCTTTAAAGACTATATCAAATCTGGCGTGCCGATGATCTTCCTGATGCTGATCGTGGTGCTGATCGGCGTGCCGCTGTTGTGGCCGTTCTAGATATACTACGCATACGATAACACAAGCGCCCACTGTAGCCGGTGGGCGCTTTTTCGTATCACATGACATATGCCAACAGATTTATGCGGGCAGCACATCCTGCTCACGGCTGAACTGCGTCTCATACAACTGCGCGTAGAGTCCGCTCTGTTTCAACAACTCCGCGTGGGTTCCCTGCTCCACAATGCGCCCGCGATCCAGCACCAAAATCAGGTCCGCCGCCAAAATTGTACTCAGGCGGTGTGCGATCACAATGCTGGTGCGTCCCGCCATCACCGTGCCCAACGCGTCCTGAATCAACGCCTCGGATTGACTGTCGAGGTGGCTGGTCGCTTCGTCCAACACCAGGATGCGCGGGTCTTTGAGGATCACACGCGCGATGGCAATACGCTGTTTTTCGCCGCCGCTGAGCCGGTAGCCGCGCTCACCGACCACCGTATCATACCCTTCCGACAGCCCCGCGATGAAGTCATGGATATTCGCCGCACGGCACGCCGCCTCGACCTCGTTCTGTGTGGCGTCCAATTTCGCATAGAGCAGATTCATGCGTATTGTGTCGTGGAACAGGTGCGTTTCCTGCGTCACCATACCTACCTGCGCCGCCAGCGAAGCCAACGTCACGTCGCGCAGATCGCAACCATCCAGCGTAATACGTCCCTCCGTCGGATCATACAAACGCGGAATCAGATACGTCATGGTGGTCTTGCCCGCGCCACTCGGCCCTACCAACGCGACCAACTGCCCCGGCTGGATCGTGAAGTCCAGGTCTTGCAGCGCCATCTCGCGCGCTTGACTCGTAGGGGCTGCATCATCGGATTTCCCGTTCGGTTTGCCCTCGCCCGAAAGCGCCGCCTGCACTAAATCACGCTGCCCGTGCCGTTCCACCTGCCTGAGCAGGTTCTCCTCGTCCACGCGGTACTCAAACGTCACCGCGTCAAACGCCAGCGCACCACGCACAGCGTCAAGTTGATGGGCATCCGGCTTTTCGTTAATGTCCAGCGGCAGATCGATCACCTCAAACACACGCTCGAAGCTGACCATCGAGGTCGCAAACGCCACCGGAGCGTTGGTCAACTGCTGCAATACACCGTACAACTGCGCGAGGTACGAGCTAAACGCGACAATCGTCCCGATGGTAAACGCGTCACGCAACACCAAATGCCCGCCGACCCAGTACACCAGCGCCGTCCCGACCGCACCAACCAGCCCCAGGATCACGAAAAACTGGCTGCCCACAATCGCGCGACGAATGCCCGTATCGCGCACATTCGCCGCACGCTCACCAAAACGCTCGACTTCGGTGTGACTGCGTCCAAACAAACGCACGAGCAACACGCCGCCGATATTGAGCGTTTCGTTCATCACGGCGTTCATTTGCGCGTTGTGATCCATCGCTTCACGCGCAATATAGCGCAGTTGTTTGCCGAGCCGCCGCGCGGTGACGATAAACGCGGGCAGCACCATCACACCCAGCAGCGTCAGCCGCCACTCCAGCGCGAACATCACGCTCAGAATCGCAACCGTCTGGATCACGTTCGTCACAATATCCACAATCGTCGTGCTGATCGCGCGCTGTGCGTCGATCACGTCATTGTTGAGACGGCTCATCAACTCGCCGGTTTTGGTATGCGTGAAGAACCGCAGCGACATGCGCTGTAAGTGTGCATACAACACCACGCGCAGATCGTAGATCACGCCCTCGCCAATCGCGGCGTTGTACATCCGCCCCACCACGCGAATCCCGCCATCGAGAATAGGCACAATCACCAACGCTAACGCCAGCCAGTTGAGGCGCGTCGTATCCTTGGAGGGCAGCGTGTGATCGATCAGATCGCGGAAAATCAGCGGCGTCAGCAAGCCCAAAATGGTCGAAAACAGAATCGTGATCAGCAACCCGATGATCTGCTTACGATACGGACCGGCATACGCCAACACACGCTTGAGCAGCGGCCATGTCATACGCTGCTGCTTCTGATCCCCACTGCGCACGTAGGCGAACCAGCCGCCACCATGAAACCCCATAGTCAACTTCCTCTCGTTGCATCGTTCTAATGTGTTCGTTGGGCAGGTTTTACCGCAGGTCACGACCCCCGCCAAACTTTTTCGTGTGTTCTGTTGTGAAACCAACAGACATGCGGTTGAATCAACGGTATACTGGCTGTTATGCTGGCAGGCGCTGACCTGCTGGCATTGCTGTGTATGCAATTCAAATCTCTGGAGCAAACCATATGACCAAACTGCAAGAACTAGCACAACTGGGACAGGCCATCTGGCTCGACTACATTCGCCGGTCGCATACACGTTCTGGCGCGCTGAAAAAACTGGTGGCTCAAGGCGTGCGCGGCATGACCTCGAACCCGGCAATCTTCGAGCAGGCCATCGCGCACAGCGACGACTACGACGAGGCCATGCAGGCCCTCGCCGCCGAAGGTAAATCAGCGGAAGAAATCTACGAGGCGCTGGCACTCGAAGACATTGCTGAAGCCGCCGACGTGCTGCGCGAAGTCTACGACAGCACAGACGGTCTGGACGGCTACGTTAGCATCGAAGTCAGCCCCACGCTCGCCAATGACACCGCAGGCACAGTCGCCGAAGCGCGCCGCCTGTATGCCACGCTGGGCCGACCCAACATTCTGATCAAAGTCCCCGCCACACCAGCGGGCGTCCCTGCGATTGAAACCTTGATCGCCGAAGGCATCAACGTGAACGTGACGCTGATCTTCTCGGTGGGGCAGTACGAAGCCATCGCGGAAGCCGTCATCGCCGGGTTGGAAAAACGCCTCGCCGCTGGCGGTGACATCAGCGGGATCGCGTCGGTGGCGTCGTTCTTCGTCAGCCGCGTAGATTCCGATGTCGATGCCAAACTCGACGACGTGGGTCACCCGGAACTAAAGGGAAAGATCGCGATTGCTAACGCGAAACTGGCGTATGCACGTTTCCGCGAGATCTTCAGCGGCGAACGCTGGGAAAAACTGGCTGCCGCTGGCGCGCGCGTGCAGCGTCCGTTGTGGGCCAGCACTGGGACCAAAAATCCCGACTATCCCAATACAATGTACGTTGACACGTTGATCGGCCCGAACACCGTGAACACCGCACCGCCCAAGACATTGGATGCGTTCCTGGATCACGGAACGGTTGCCTCGACGCTGAGCGATGATCTGGCCCAGGCCCGCGCCGATGTCGCTAAACTCGCAGAACTGGGTATCGACCTGGACGCAGTCACGCAAAATCTGCTGGACGTTGGCGTAGAGAAGTTCGTGACGCCGTTTGGCTCGCTGCTGGATACCATCGCCCAAAAGCGGGAGGCCCTGGAGGGTTAAACATGATCGCGAACTTGGGGCAATACCAAGCTGCCGTCGATACAGCATTGGCGGCGCTGACACAAGACGATGTGATGGCGCGCATATGGGCGCACGATCACACCGTGTGGAAAAATGATCCCACTGAGATCACCAACCGTCTCGGCTGGCTGACTATCGCCGACGCCATGCAGGAAGAAGTCGCACGGCTCAAGGCGCTGGTGGCGGAAGTGCAGGCGGATGGCTATACGCACGCGCTGCTGTTGGGCATGGGCGGTTCCAGCCTCGCGCCGGAAGTCTTCCGCTTGACGTTCGGTGTGGCGGAAGGGCATCTCGACCTTGCCGTGCTGGATAGCATCGATCCCGGCGTCGTGCTGGCCTATGCCACGCAGCTCGATCTCAGCAAAACGCTGTTTTTCGTCTCGACCAAGTCGGGCGGCACAGTCGAAACGCTCTCGTTCTTCAAATACTTCTACAATCGCGTTGTCGAGGTCGTGGGCGCGGAGGCAGCGGGCGCGCACTTTGTCGCGATCACCGATCCCGGCAGCAAACTCGAAGTCCTCGCACAGCAATACAACTTCCGCGCGACACTGATCAACGATCCCCACATCGGCGGGCGCTACTCGGTGCTATCGTTCTTCGGGTTGGCTCCGGCGGCTATGATCGGCGTGGATGTGCCGCAGTTGCTCAGCCGCGCGCAGGCCGCTGCTCAAGACGCCAATGGTCCGCTGCTTGGCGTGATCATGGGCGAGCTGGCCCTCGCCGGACGCGACAAACTGACGCTGATTACATCGCCCGCGATCAACAGCTTCAGCGACTGGGTGGAGCAGCTCGTCGCGGAGAGTACCGGGAAAGAGGGTAAGGGGATTCTGCCCGTCGTGGGCGAGCCGGTAGGTTCCCCCGACGTTTACAGTGACGACCGGCTGTTTGTGTACATGAAACTCGCAGATGACACCACACACGACGCCGCAGTTCAGGCGCTTGAGGACGCAGGGCAGCCGGTGGTACGCATCGATCTGCAAGATGTCTACGACCTGGGCGCGGGTTTCTTCCTGTGGGAGATCGCGACGGCGGTAGCGAGCTACCGGCTGGCGATCAACCCCTTCGACCAGCCCAATGTGGAATCCGCAAAAGTGTTGGCGCGGCAAATGGTCGCCGCGTATCACGAAACGGGTGAACTGCCGACGCTCACACCTACACTGACCAGCGATGACATCACCGTGTACGGCAACGTGGCGGCTGACAACCCTGGCGCGGCGCTCAAGGCCTTCGTGGCGCAAGGCGCACCGGGCGCGTATATCGCCCTGCAAGCCTACATCCAGCCGACCGTCGATGCCGATGCCGCACTGCGTAAACTGAGCAGCGCGCTGCGTGCCACTACCGGATACGCCGTGACAATTGGATATGGGCCGCGTTTCCTACACTCAACCGGTCAGTTGCACAAGGGCGACGGCGGCAACGGGTTGTTCATCCAATTTACCGCCGCGATGCCACAAGACGCCGACATCCCCGACGAGGCCGGGAAACCGGAATCCGCGATGACGTTCGGCGTACTAAAAGAGTCGCAGGCGCTCGGCGACCGTCAAGCGCTGCTCGATGCAGGGCGCAAAGTCATCCGGTTTGATCTCGGCGCAGATGTATCCGGCGCGTTGGACACATTGACCGCAGCACTGACGTAGATCACCCAAAGGAGCGCCGATGATTCGCGCCATGATATTCGATCTCGACGGCACGCTGGTGCAAACAGAACGGCTCAAGGCATTGTCGTATGCACGTGCCGCGATAAAACTATGTCCTGACGCGATCACCGAACAAGCGGTACTGGCCGCGTTCAAAGATGTAGTCGGTCTTTCACGACGCGAGGTGGCACAAACCCTGGTGACACGTTTCAATCTTGAAACTGCTGCACGCGCTCGTATGGGCGAATTCGGCGTTACAACAGCATGGCAGGCTTTCGTACAGGTGCGGCTGCGCTACTACAACAGCCTGCTCGCCGATCCCGACGTGCTACGCAACAACCAGTGGCCGCACAACGTGGCATTGCTGCGTAGGGCACGCGAATCCAGTTGCAAAACCGGACTGGCGACGATGTCATACTGCACACAGGTGACGCGGGTGCTGGAAGTGCTGAGATTGACGGATCAGTTCGATTTTGTCGCCTCGCGGGATGATGTGGAACATGGTAAACCCGATCCGGAAATCTACCAGATTGTGGCAACAGAACTGGACGTGCCACCAGAAAAGTGTCTTGTAATCGAAGACTCGCCAGTGGGCGTTGAGGCAGCGCTCGCAGCAGGTATGGCGTGTATCGCCGTCAGCACCCCCTTCACACATACACGGTTGCACGCGGCGGGTGGGCTACCAGACCGCTGGATCGTGGATGATCCGGTAGAACTGCTGCCCACTGTGGATCGAATGTTGGCATACCATCGTACAAACTGAAACACTGGCACAACTCCCCAATGCCAGGCAAGGAGGCTTTCATGGACTATCCAATGCGGGCGGACCTCACGATCGGGAACAAATTCCCGAATTTCGAACTGCCCGATCACACAGATGAACTACGCAAGCTATCGCAGATATTGCGCGGATTCCCCGGCGTGTTGATCTTCTCACACGGTTTTTTCTGCCCGAAGGATCGCCGCCAGTTGGTGAACTATGTCGCGCATTTGCAACCCGAACTGCGCGTGAACTACTGTAAGATGATCACGGTCTCGGTAGACGATCAGATGTTGACAACCGAAGTCCGCGACCAACTGGCCGCCGATTGGGTCTTCCTTTCCGACGCCGACCACGCGCTGTTGCACGAGTTGGAAATGGTGGATCGCACCGACTCCATACACGGGGAAATCTACATCCCATACACGTTCGTGCTGGATCGCGACCGCACCATCTACAAAATCTATAACGGGTGGTGGTATGTAGGACGGCCCACCGTCGAAGAACTGCGCATGGACCTCCGCGCGCTGATGAGTAGGCGCAAAGACTGGGTCTACTCGGATGATCAGAAAGTAACGTGACGAATGTTGCTCGGCATCATGCAACCGTCAGGTGCGCGTCAGGAACACAGGTTGCCCGTTGAGTGGGCGACGTGCTGCCGTCGAGTTTGACTGCGGGGCACAGCGTATCATAGGGGTCAGTACTGTGATGGCTGATGCCCCCCACAGCCATCCGGTTGCTCCCCCAAGGCCAAACGCTGCGTGAACCGCGTGTTTGGTCTTCTTCTTTGTCATAGTCAAAGCGGCAGATTCAAACCAAAAAACTACTTGTCAATCAGAACTTTTGTTCGTATACTTAGCGTAGCATGTGTGGGTTGACGCGCTTCCCCATCAGGCTATACTATCGGTGAGGATACAAACCACACTAGAGGCTCACGTCGTGCAAACTATTGAACGTATTGGCATCCTGGCTCATCCGTTGCGCCCAAACACCAACCCATTGGCGCACACTGTCGCACAATCCCTATCCGCACACGGGATTGATACGTGGGTGCTGACCCCGTGGGATGC
>CBEVZO010000022.1:0-13450 GCA_965554365.1 uncultured Anaerolineae bacterium | reverse complement strand
GACGGCGACGATTGTGCTGCCGCAGGACACGGACGATCTCGACTGGGACGCCGGGTTATACATCCCTGCGACAGCGGGCGATCTGATCTGGGAAGACCTCGACGCGGACGGCATCCAGGATGCGGGCGAACCGGGCGGTATCCCCGCTGCGATGACGGTTGAACTGTACCGCAACGGGGCCACGCTGACCGATACAGTGACGCCCAACGCCAGCGGCGATTACACGTTTACGGATATCCGCCCCGGCGACTATACGCTCACGTTTGTATGGCCCACCGTGACCGATCTGGTGATTAGCCCGCAGGATCAGGGTGGCGATGATGCTGCTGACAGCGATCCCGATCCAGGCACGGGCGAGACAGCGAGCTACACGCTCACGTCCAACGAAGATGAGACAACCATCGACGCGGGTTGGTATCTGCTGGCGCGCGTGACGATTACCGATCCCTGGGAAGATATGAACGCGGACGGCACGCAGGACGGCGGCGATCCGTTCCTCGCGGCAGGTAGCAGCACGATTACACTGTACGATGCCAGCGACGACAGCGTCGTGTGGACCGATACACAGGGCACAGCGACGCCGGTCGGCGTGACACCGGGCACGTACTACGTGACCTACACACTGCCCACTGTTGATTGGGTGTTCAGCCCATTGGGACCGCACAATGATGCAGACGCCACCGGGCGCAGCGCCAACTTCACGCTGATCTCTGGCGACACGCTCACGATCTCCGCCGGGATGTATCAGCCCGTCGATTTCAGCGGCTCCGTGTGGGAAGACATGGACGCCGATGGCACGCAGAACGATCTGGCGGGTAACGGACTCGCCGGGGTGACGGTGGACCTGCGCCTCGCCAGCGATGACTCGTTGGTGGCATCGACGGTGACGGACGGAAACGGTGACTACGAGTTCCTCGACATCACGCCGGGGACAGATTACTATGTCGAAGTAACGCCGCTGGCTGGGTTCCTGCACAGTTTGCTGGACGTGGGCGGCGACACGCTCGACAGTGACATCGATCCCGCGACCAGCCGCTCCGCGACTATCTCGCCGCTTTCGGGTGATGCACCGGACACCGACGCCGGGTTGTACGAGGAAGTGACATTCACCGGGCAGGTGTGGGACGATCTCGACGCCGATGGCACGCAGAACGATATCAGCGGCAACGAGATCACCGGGGTGACAGTAGCATTGCACCTCGCCAGCGATGACTCGTTGGTCGGGTCGGCTGTGACCGGCGGAACCGGCACGTACACGATCCCCAACATCCTGCCGGGGCAGGCCTACTACATCGAATTTGCGTTGCTCGTCGGCTACGAGTTCAGCCCGCTGGATCAGGGCGGCAACGATGCGGTGGACAGTGACGCCAACACAATCACTGGACGCACCGCGACGATCACCCCGCTCTCCGGCGATGTGGTGGACTACGACGCGGGGCAATACATCCCCGTGACGTTTACCGGGCAGGTATGGGACGATCTCGACGCAGACGGTACGCAGAACGACCTCAGCGGCAACGAACTCGCCGGGGTGACGGTCAATCTGCGCCTCGCCAGCGACGACTCGCTGATCGGGACCGATACCACTATCGCTGATGGCTCATACACCATCTCTGGCATCACGCCGGGGCAAGCATACTACATCGAATTTGCGCTGCTCGGCGGCTACGAGTTCAGCCCGTTGGATCAGGGCGGCAACGACGCGCTTGATAGTGATGCCAACACAACGAATGGACGCACGGCGACGATCACACCGCTCTCTGGTAACACGCCCGACCATGACGCGGGGCAGTACATCCCTGTGACGTTCACCGGGCAGGTGTGGGACGACCTCGACGCGGACGGCACGCAGAACGATCTTAGCGGCAACGAACTCGCCGGGGTGACGGTCAATCTGCGCCTCGCCAGCGATGACTCGCTGGTTGGGACCGACACCACTATCGCCGACGGCTCATATACGATCTCCGGCATCACGCCAGGAGCCAACTACTACATCGAATTCGTGCTGCTCGGCGGTTATGAGTTCAGCCCGTTGGACCAGGGCGGCGACGACGCGCTCGATAGCGATGCCGACACGATCACCGGGTACACCGCGACGATCACGCCGCTCTCCGCCGACACCGTAGACTACGACGCGGGGCAGTACATCCCTGTGATCTTCACCGGGCGGGTGTGGGACGATCTCGACGCGGACGGCACGCAGAATGACCTCGGCGGCAACGACATCGCCGGGGTGACGGTCAATTTGCGCCTCGCCAGTGACGACTCGCTGGTCGGCTCTGACGTGACCGACGCGACCGGCACGTACACCATTCCCAACATCACACCAGGGACCAATTACTATATCGAATTTACGCTGCTCGGCGGTTACGAGTTCAGCCCGTTGGATCAGGGCGGCGACGACGCGCTCGATAGTGACGCCAACACGATCACAGGACGCACCGCGACGATCACGCCGATCTCTGGCGACATCGTAGACTACGACGCAGGGCAGTACATCCCCGTGACCTTCACCGGGCAGGTATGGGACGATCTGGACGCCGATGGCACGCAGAACGATCTTAGCGGCAATGAACTCGCCGGGGTGACAGTTAATCTGCGCCGCACGGCTGACGATTCGCTGGCGGGGTCCGACATCACGCTCGCCGACGGTTCATACACGATCTCCGGTATCACACCAGGGACGGATTACTACATCGAAGTGCTGTTGATGGGCAGCTATGTCCACAGCCCGCTAGACCAGGGCGGCAATGACGCGGTGGATAGCGATGTTGATCCTGCAACCAGCCGGACAGCGGGTATCACGCCGCTTTCCAGCGACACGGTAGACTACGACGCCGGGTTGTACATCCCGGTGGAGATCTCCGGGCAGGTGTGGCACGATCTCGACGCCGACGGTACACCAAATGAACTGCTCGGCAATGAACTTCCTGGCGCGACCGTGCGGCTGTGGAATGTCGTGGGTCCGGCGCTGATTGACACGCAGACCACTGGCGCGGCGGGTGACTACATTTTCACGAACGTGCTGCCCGGCGAGACGTACTACGTCGAATTCATGCCGCTGGGTGCGTACTTCTTCAGCCCACAGGACGCGGGTGGTGACGACGCGCTCGACAGCGACCCCGACCAAAGCACCGGGCAGACGACCACCGTGTCGCCGCTCTCCGGCAACACTTCAGACTTCGACGCGGGCATGACCCTCCCCGTGACGTTCACCGGGCAGGTGTGGGACGACCTGAACGGCGACGGCACGCAGGACGATCTGGTGGGCAACGAACTCACGGGGTTCACGGTTGAACTGTGGGACGCTGCCAACGTCCTCTTGCTCGGCACGCAGGGGACAATCGCAGGCGGAGTCTACTCGTTCCCCAATCAGGTCGCGGGGCAAGATTACTTTGTGCGTGTGATCGCGCAGGGTGGCTATGTCTTCACGCTGCAAGACCAGGGCGGCAACGACTTGCTCGACAGCGACGTGGATTTGCTCACGGGCGATACCAGTCCCGTGACGCCGGTTTCCGGCGCGGTGATCGATTTGGACGCCGGGTTGTACATCCCTGTGATCATTTCCGGCTCCACATGGCACGACCTGAACAACAACGGGCTGCAAGAGGGTGAACCGGCGCAAGCGGGTGTCACCGTCGAACTGTATGAGGAGATCGCGGGACCGCAGGGCACCACTAGCACCAACGCAGCGGGAGACTATAGCTTCACCGGCTTCCCCCCCGGCACGTACTACGTGTGGTTCCTGACGCCCGCCGGGTACTATCTCGCCCCGGACAATGTGGGCGCTGACGACACGATCGACAGCGACGCCGATCCCGCTAGCGCACCTCCTGGCGAAACGGACCATTTCACGTTGGACTCCGGCGACACAGCGGATCGCGACGCGGGCTACTGGACTGACGCCTATATCGGCGACTTGGTGTGGGAAGATATGAACGGCAACGGACTGCAAGACGGCGAGCCGGGATTGCCGGGTGTGCAGGTGGATATCTATGAGGATGCGGGCGGTGGGTTTGTACCGTTTGAAACAGTCACCACTGACGCCAGCGGGGTCTACAGCAACACTATCGGTATGAACCCGGCCTACCCCTACTATGCAGAGGTTATTCCAGCGGGATACGAGATCACAGTGCTGGACGCAGGCGCGGATGACACCATCGACAACGATTTCGATCCTGTCACTGGAGAAACAGCGCCGTTCAACGTGGTTTCCGGCGCAACCGATGACACGATCGACGCCGGGCTGTACCTCTTTGCTGCGGTGGACGGTTTGGTATGGGACGACATTAATCAGGATGGCGTGCAAGACCTGGGCGAACTGGGCGAGCCGAATGTGCTGGTCGAGTTGTGGGATGCCACAGAAACAGCAGTCATTGACTCGACGCTGACAGACGGCGCGGGCCTGTACAACTTCACAAACATCGTGCCAGGAGATTATGTGCTGCGTGTGACGGCTCCCGCAGGCTACTCGCACAGCCCGCAGGACGCGGGCGGCGACGATCTGGTAGACAGCGACTACGATCTCACCGGACGGCTGGCGATCACGCTGGCATCCAACGACGCTGTGATCTACGACGCAGGGATTTACGCGCCCGCCACGCTCATGGGCGAACTGTGGAACGACCTCGATACGGATGGCGAGCAGGACGCAGGCGAACTGCTGATGACGCAGAGCATCACCGTCGAACTGCTCGATACAACACCCGCAGTGGTAGACACTGTCGTGACCACTACCGGCTTGTATACCTTCACGGGCATCATCCCCGGCACGTACACCGTGCGCGTCACGCAGCCCGCAGGTTATGATTTCTCTCCGATGTCACCACCGGCGACTGCGCTGCCGCCAGTAGACAGTAACGTAGACCCCCTCACGGGCGAAACACCGCCCATCGCGTTGAGTTCTAACCAGACGTTGGGTGATGTAGACGCCGGGATGTTCCTCCCGACGCTGATCGGTGACTTTGTGTGGCACGACCTGAACGCGAACGGCATTCAGGATATAGGCGAGCCGGGCATGGACGGCGTTCCGGTCAATTTGCTCGACGCGGTGATGTTCCCCGTCGCTTCGACCCTAACGGCGGGCGGCGGTTATTACAGCTTCGCCGATCAGCCAGAAGGCAACTACACACTGCAAGTCGTGCCGCTCGGTTTCATCAGCCCGCAGGATCAGGGCGGTGATGATGCCCTTGACAACGACTTCGATATGTTTGGACAATTCTCGTTCTTCCTGCCCTGGGGCACACAAACTGATACGTTTGATGCCGGGATATACGTCGACGCGCAGATCGACGGGCGTGTGTGGAACGATCTGGACGCGAATGGCATTCAGGACGTTGGCGAGCCGGACATGAATGGTGTCACTGTGCGGTTGTGGGATGTCGTATTGGGCGCGCCTATCGACTCTACAACCACTGTGGCGGGCGCATACTCCTTCACGGCGACGCCGGGCCGCGACTACTATATCGAAGTGCTGCTCCCGGCGAACTTCGTCTTTGGGCCGCAGGACCAGGGCGGCGACGATCTGGTGGACAGCGATTTCGATCCCGCGACCGGCCTCGGCCCCACGTTCAACCCGATCTCCGGCGCTACGTTGGGCTACGACGCCGGGTTGTTCCAGCCCGTAACGTTCTCCGGTACGGTGTGGCACGATCTGAACGCTGACAGTGTACAAGACGGCGGCGAGCCAGGGTTGGTGGGGATTCAGGTGGATCTCTACGATGGCGCAGCGACATGGCAGGAAACGCAGTTCACCGATCCCAGTGGCAACTACAGCTTCACCGGCTACGTGGAAGGCACATACTACATCGACGTGGATCCGGGCAGCTACGAACACAGCCCGCAAGCGAGCGATAGCGACCCCGATCCGGTGACGGGCCAAACCGCGCCATTCCTGGCGGCTGCGGGCGCAATCGTGGATCAGGACGCGGGTCTGTACCAACTCGCGCAAATTGGCGACCTTATCTGGGAAGACATGAACGGCAATGGCCTTCAGGATGGCGAGCCGGGTTACGGCGGCGTCACGGTGAATCTGCTGGACGCTACTGGAACGGTGACCCTTGACACTACCACGTCTGCCGTTGGGACTGGCGCTTACCAGTTCACGGTGGATCCGGGCGACTACATTGTCGAGATCGTCTTGCCGGGTGGCATGTGGCGCACCTACGAAAATCAAGGTGCCGACGACACCATCGACAGCGACTTCAACGCTTCGTATCAGGTCTCGGTCACGGTCACCTCTGGCGCATACGACGACACCATTGACGGCGGCGTGTTCACCCCGGTGGTGATGCAAGGCTTCGTGTGGGACGATGTGAACGGCAACGGCATTCAGGACGGCGGCGAAGGTGGTTATGCAGGTGTGTTTGTTGAGGTAGTGAACGCAGGAACGAGCGGAACGGAGTATAGCAGCACGACCCTCGCTGATGGCCTGTACAGCTTTGACATGTGGCCGGGGGCCGCGTACTACGTTGAACTCACGCTGCCCGGTGGCGAGGTGATTAGCCCGCAAGACCAGGGCGGCAACGACGCGGTGGACAGTGATTTCGATCCGGCCACGCGGCGCAGCCCCACGACCCCGCCTATTGTATCCGGCGATGCGTTCGACTACGACGCGGGCCTGTTCATCCCGGCGGTATTCACCGGGACCGTGTGGGAAGATATGGACGGCGACGGCGAACAGGATGCGGGCGAGGTCGGTGTGCCAGGTATCACCGTGAACATCTACGACGGCGCGATGGCCTTATTCGACACGCAGTTGACCGCCGCCGCTGGTGACTACAGTTTCGATGTACCCGCAGGCACGTACACCATTGAAGTTGTGCCAGGCGGCTACAACTTCAGCCCGCAGGACGCGGTGGGTGACACGGTAGACAGCGACGTGGATCAGGTCACTGGACGCACCGCGTCGTATGCAGCGTTCGCAGGTGAAACGGTCGATCAGGACGCCGGGGTATACCTCTACGGGCAGATCGGCGACTTCATGTGGGAAGACCTGAACGCGGACGGTATTCAGGACGCGGGCGAGTCGGGCCTCGCCGGGGTGACGGTTGTTTTGATGGACCCGACGTTCACCGTGACCATAGACTCCACGATTTCGGGCGGAATCGGCTTCTACCAGTTCACCAATATCACACCCGGTGACTATGGCCTGTTCATCAATAGCAGCCCCGTCGGAGCCGTGTCGGTTGACTTGCAGGATCAAACGACTGAAGACCTGGACAACGATTTCGTAGCCGCTGGCTTTGGCCCGGTCGTCACAGTGACCTCCGGCAGCAGTAACCCGGATGTGGACGGCGGGTTCTACTTCCCCGGTCAAGTGACCATGACCGATCCCTGGGAAGACCTGAACGGCAATGGCGTGCAAGAAGGCGGCGACAACGCGCTGCCCGTCGGAACCAGCACAATCACGCTGTGGGATGCCGGGCCGGACGGCCTCGCCGGAACCGCTGACGATACAGTCGAGTCGACCAACAACCAGGGTTTTACCGACACGACGGTGCGCCCCGGACCCTATTTCGTCGAATACACGCTGCCTGCCGGGTGGGACTTCACCGTACCCGGTACGGACAGCGACGTGGACTCGGTCACAGGGCGCACAGCGGTCTTTGCCGTGCAGTCAGGCGACATACTCAGTTTCTCCGCTGGCATGTGGGAGGAATTCACGTTCAGCGGATGGGTATGGTATGACGTTGATCAGGATGGGCGGCAGGATGTAACGGAATTGCTCGGCATTGATGGCGCGACGGTCGAACTGCGGGATGGCGGCGGCGTGGTGAGTTCCACACTCACGGCAGGCGGCGGACTCTATTCGCTGACCGTGCCGCCAGGTGGCAGCTATTGGCTGCGCTTTATCTCGCCACCTCCGGCTCCTTTGGGCTATGTGTTTAGCCCTGAAGGTATCGGCGCAGAGGCCACTGACAGCGACGCATCCCAGGCCACTGGCGATACCGCATCCGTCACGGCCACCTCTGGCGTGACACAGGATTATGACGCGGGCATGTACCAACAAGTCGCGCTCACCGGGCGCGTGTGGGAAGACCTGAACGGCAACGGCATTCAG
The DNA here is from genome assembly GCA_965554365.1 of uncultured Anaerolineae bacterium. GTDB lineage: Bacteria > Chloroflexota > Anaerolineae > Aggregatilineales > Aggregatilineaceae > CAYRNY01. The sequence goes on along the minus strand of CBEVZO010000022.1, from coordinate 5,388 downwards.
GACGGCGGCGAACTGGATTTGATGGGCATCCCGGTCGATCTGCTCAATAGCTCGCTGGCCGTGATCGCCTCTACACTCACCGATGCAAGCGGAACCTACACGTTTACCGGTCTGGACGCCAACAGTTACGCGATCCAGGTGACGCCGGGCAGTTACATGGTGACACTGCCGAATGTTGGTGACGACAATTTCGACAGCGATGCCGACGCTACAGGCCTGATCCCGCTCCTCGTGCTGCCACAGGGCACGCTGCTCGATCAGGATGCCGGATTAGTTATGGCAGGTACGATTTCGGGCTTCGTCTGGGACGACACCAATACGGATGGGATACAGGACGGGGGTGAGACGGGATTGGCAGGTGTGCTGGTGGAAGTACTCGATAGCGGCATGTTGCTGATTACCTCCACGTCCACGAATGGCACAGGGAATTACAGTTTCTCTGTGCTGCCGGGCAGCTACTATATCCGTGTCACGCTGCTTCCACCCAATACCACGTTCTCGCCGCAAGACGTGGGTGGGGACGATGCCGTCGATAGCGATGTGGATGGCACAGGAGTCTCAGGGCTGGTAACCATTGTGCCTAGCGGCACGGCGGACATCGACGCGGGACAGTACTAAGGCAGGAGCAGGACTCTGTGTAGAGTCGCGTAGGGAGGGGCTTGCCCTACTCAGGACACCGCAAGTGTCCCTACGCATGTGCCCCAGATATGGAATGCAGTCATCCCCTGGCACTGAATTCACAGTGCCGGGGGTTTTTGTGGCATAATCAGAGCGCATGATTATGATGTAGTCTCAGGAGTACCGTCAATGAGCGATCCCTGGTACAGTTTATATTTACCGCTAGACGATCCCGCCCCGGTGATCGATGCGCTGCGCGCCACACTCGACGCGCGCGGTTATGCGCCCTATGACCCCTTCTCTGGAGGGACTGGCACACCGCTGAAACTCACCGCGACGGTGCGGCATTTCGTCGCGCCCGCCCAAGCGGGTTGGGTGCGTGTGTTAGGACAACCCGACAACGACGCGCTGCTCGACTTCCACCAACGCGTCGCCGCGCCGGTAATCGTGGGCTGGCTGACTGGCGAGGAGGGCGGCTTTGCGCTGCTGCACGACGGCGCGCGTCACGAATCATCCGAAGCTGTGCGTCAGAAAACCCTTGACGCGTTCGCGGATTATCTGCGCCCGGAACACACGCTGGACACGCTGCGCGCCGCTTTTGAGGGCGAGATCGCCGTCGCAGCGGTAGATAGCGATGAACCGCCGGTCGCGGTGGTCGGGGGAGAGGCGCTGCCGCCGGAACTCGCGGAGTTTGCGGCACAGCAGGGCGTGGACGCGGGCAAAGCGAATAAGATGTTCGAGCGGTTGGGCGGCAAACTACTGGGCCGCTTCACGGGCGGCGATCAGGACGAGGCGCGCGCGATGATTATGGGGCAGGCGGGCGGTGATATCTGGAACAGCCTGCACGGGCAGCGCGTGCGCGCGGTGGCTGGTGTGTTGCGGTTGCCCGCGACATGGCGCACCCCCACATGGCAACAAGTGCGCGACGCGTATCAGATTCACCGGCTGCGGCAGCGCAGCCCGCGTATGATGCTCATGCCCGGTGATCAAGAAGCGCTGGACGCCGTGCGCGATGCACTCGACTATACGCCTGTTTACATGGGCCAGTCTGGTTAGCGAGGGGTTATGACACGCACTGACCGTGAACGTTGGGACGACCGGTATAATGATCCCATTCGCAGCCTGCGCAAAGGACCGCACAAGCTGTTGCAACAGTATGCCCCGCCGTGTGTTCCCGGCGCGCGCGCGTTGGAACTGGCGTGCGGGCTGGGTCGCAATGCGCTGTGGCTGGCGGCTCAGGGCTACACGGTGGATGCGGTGGATATTAGTTTCACTGCGCTGCGCTGTGCCCGCGAGGATCAACAGCGTCAACACCTGCGTGGTGTGAATTTCATCGTCGCCGATCTGGACGAGTTTTCGCTGCCCCTGTACGCCTATAATTTGGTCTACGTTTTCCGCTTCCTGGATCGCGCACAGTTCCCGGCGATCCGTGCGCGGGTGCGTCCCGGTGGGGTGGTAATCTACGAGACGCTGAACGTGCGGCAGTTGGAACGCAGTCCGCAGTCATGCGCCGATCACATGCTGCGACTAGGCGAACTATCGGGCCATTTTCCCGGTTGGGATGTGCTGTACACGGATGACGAGGGCTACACCAGCGCATTTGTGGGCCGCAAACCGGAGTAAAACCTCACCCCCCGGCCCCCTCTCCCGCCAAGCCGGAGAGGGGGAGAAAAACGCGCACAGGGAATTAGCTGATAGCTTATTCGGGGATTCTAGAGGAACCATCGTTATGCTGCGCTACACATTACATCGCCCTGTGAAGCTGATCGTGGCACTCTGGCTGAGTCTCGCGCTGGTGCTGAGCGCCTGCACGATGAGTCGCTCCGCTACGGAGACTCCCGCCCCGGCAGCGGCGACGTCTGCGCCTGCGTTCGTCGAAAGACCCGCGTACAGCCCAATGGTCGTCACCTGGAGCGCGGGCGGCGACCTCCATATCTGGCTCAGCGATTCCGCGTTTCCCCGGCGCATTGCCTCCGGCGGCGTGATCCGCCCCTTCCTCGCTCGCACTGGTCGCATCGCCTATCTACGCGGGCCGGGCGGTGATCCGCGCTCGCTGTGGGTGATCGACGGGGGTGGTGGCAACGAGCGCCAGTTGATCGATGCACCATCGTTGCCAGTCAACGATTCCACACGGCGCATCGGACAAGCCGTGTGGTCACGTGATGCGCACACGATCTACTTCAACACCGTGACCGGCGACGGCATCGACACGCGCTCCGCAGATGACCTCTGGCGCGTGGACGCTGATACTGGCACAGCCGAGCAACTGCTCACGGACGGCGAGGGTGGACAGATTACGCTCAGTCCACACGGTACGCTGATCGCGCTGGCGACACCGGGCGACTATGCACAGCCGGGCGATCCTTCTGGCGTGCCGGGGCAGATCGCGTTGTACGATCTCCAAACACGCGCACGCATAGTGATATTCGAGTTTCCCGCTGTCGCGACCGGTAGCGAATACCGCTGGTATCCCGATCTGACATGGCTGCCGGATAGCTCCGCGCTGCGCACCGCGATTCCTACGTCGGACCTCGTGTACGGCGACGGCGCGGCGGAAACTGTGTTGTGGACGCTGCCGGTGGATGGTGAGGCAGGACAGATTGGCACAGCGGACGCGGATTTCTTCGGGCTACCGCGCTTTTCCGCTGACGGCGCGTGGATCACATTTATCCAGCGCCGCGCCACGCTCGACCAGACCGCGCTCACGCTGATACTCGCGGCGGGGAATGGCACGCAGCCGATCCCCTATGACACGGGCGAGATCGGCGTACTCGGTGTAGCGGCGTGGAGTCCCGGTGGCGCGTGGTTCACGTACACCAACGGCGATCCGGGCGCTATGTGGATCGGTGGGCCGGGCGGCTCACCGCTGCGTTTCCCCGGCGAGGATGTTGCGGTGCATGGGGTCGTGTGGGCCGATATGAACACTTATATCTACCTCGCGTCGGGTGATGCCGGGTACACGCTGGCGTTTGGGCTGCTGGATATTCCCACTGATCCGCAAGTCATCGCGACGGTCGCGACGTATCCCGCGTTTGAAGCGGTGCTGCCGTGATTGCCCTTTGCTCCCGCTGCGATTACAATCGGGGAGCGATGCGTTGAACCACAAGGAGCAACTCCCATGCTACCATCTCCTGACACTGTCAAGCGCCGGACGGCATTGATTCACGATATGCTCGTTGACAATGAAGCGATCCGCGACGAGTTGAGCGACGACGATGCGGTTACGTTTATGGAATGGGGACGCGTCCAGGCGGGCCAAGTCGCCGCGCGTCTGCCCTCAGATGTGGACGATGAAGCTGTCTACGAAGCGGGTGGCACACTCTCACGGTTGATGTCTACCATCAAACGCATCATCATCCGGCGCAGAAAGAAAGACGTTGAGTGGCTTACCAGTAAACTTGAACGGCTCAACAAACTGAGCGGCGAATTGTGGGGCGCCGCCGCCCCTGCGCTCTCCGAGGGCGCGATCAGCACCTGGGTCGCCGGACACCCCGTGCGCATCGACAGCGATTTGCTGCGCGAGTTTATGGCACAATACGCGCTGCCCGTAACGCCGGATGACACGCCTGATGACGTCGCCAAAGAAACGCCTGACGCCGTCCCGTCAGCGCCACCGATACCGTTGAGCGCGAGTGTTGATCTACACAGCCTGGAATTACCCGGACGCACCCCACCTCCCACAGGAGAGAACAATGAGCAAGAGTAACGAGCAAAATACCAGCAAAACCCAGCGCACCGTGTTAGGTGGGCTGAGTGGTCTGGTCATTATCATTATTGTGTTGTTTTTGCAGTACGGCCTGGGCATTGATCTACTGGAAGAAGATGCTGCCCCAACAGCCACAGCCACAATTACTCCATCGCCTGTACCGACAGCAATCCCAACAGCGGTGCCGACACTCACGCCATTGCCTACACCCCCTGGACTCGGTAGCGCTATTGACGGCCTGACGCCCATCCCCGGCGGCTATGATGGCGGTTGGTTCCAGGTGTATTTCACCAATCCCAACGGCTTCACGGGCGAGTATGTCGATGCGCCGATTGAAAACGCGCTCATCGCGGCGATTGACAGCGCGCAAGTCTCCATTTATGCGGCGCTCTTCGAGATCGATTCGTTGCCTGTGATTGAGGCGCTGATCCACGCAAAAGAACGCGGCGTCGATGTGCGCATCGTCACCGATGACGAACACGGCATGGAAGGATCGGACGAAGGCATCGAGGAACTGGAAGGCGCGGGAATCCCGGTGGTGCCGGACGACAGTGCCAGCCGCTTGATGCACAACAAGTTCTTCGTGATCGACAGCACATTTGTCTGGACCGGCTCGACCAATGTCAAAGAATCGGGGATGTACCGCAACAACAACAACGCGATCTACATCCGCAACAGCCGCCTGGCGCAGTATTACACCGCCGAGTTCAACGAGATGTTCGATGGAAGAGCATTCGGTCCTTCGTCGCCGGACGAAGGCGAGCTAGGGTTATCCGTAACCATCGACGGCACGCCTATTGAAATCTTCTTTGAAGCCGAGGGCGAAGCTGAGCGGCGGTTGTGGGAACTGGTCAACACCTCATCGCAGGTGCGGTTCATGGCGCTCTCGTTCACGTCCAGCTTACAATGGCGCGATGATGACGGCGTCGAATACTCGGTGATGGACACGTTGGTAGAGCGTACGCTCGCTGGTGCAGTGGCTATGCACGGCATCGGGGGCAGTTCGAGCGTTTCGGCGGCGGCGACGCTGGTCTGTGCAGAGCTTCCGCTCCGCAAAGACGGGA
>CBEVZO010000021.1:0-13614 GCA_965554365.1 uncultured Anaerolineae bacterium | reverse complement strand
AATCCCCCAACCAATTGGATAGAAATCCAAGCAAATGCTTGGAAGGAACAAAGAGAAAAACATGAACTTCGAAATTCTTGATCGTCAAACACGAACTGCAATGGCAGAAGAACTGGACCTAGACTTGGCTCAAAACAGTCTCTATTTGAGCCCACGTCTTAATCAAGCGGGATTGGCTAACTACGAAAGGCTTCTCCGGCAAGCAATTGAAAGCTATGATGACCAATGGCTCGCCAATCAATTGCGTAGCAACGGCTATATGAAATCGCAAGAGACGCGCAGAAAACCGAGAGGTGGTTTTTCGTATGCTAAAGTGCCTATCACTGCGCCCAACACGCTTGCAGAGGGTGAGTTCAACAGGTTCTATATCCGAGGTGTGTGCGTGCGTGCCCTCAGAGAAGGTGTCGAAGAAGTTGAAGTTTACCGGGGCAAGGCGGTAACCAACCCTCGTCCTCAATCGAATGCAATGATAGGGAAAAGAGTCTCTGCCCAGACTCTGCTGAACGATCTTAGGCAATCGCCAGGAGTTGGGCCGGCATTGGGTGTTCCCCCTGGCCCGAACTCTGGATTAACTGTGCGTCTGCCATAGATGGGCTGAGTACCCGAAGTTCAAGTATCATTGCTCCCCTAACGCAAGGCTGGGCGGCTATCCCGCTGCTCAGCCTGTTTTGTTCACACAATATATAACATTTTCAAGCTGCAATGTGGGCCAGAAGCACATAATCTGATAGGCAGCAATCCATTCGTATTGTATTTTTGTAAGCACCGGGCGAATCCTGGGTAGGGCGCTCCGGGCGCAAGACCGGGGAGGGGTCCCAGGAATCGCACGACGCGCAGCGCGGGGAGGGTAGCCCTGGGGGTAACGGTGACGTGGGGCCCCAGGGAGGGACCTCGCGCTGCGGCTGCGCGTGAGATGTCGTTACTCGTCGTCCAGTTCAGCCAGTGCGCGAACCTGTCGGATTGCAGCGCGTTGCAGTTGTGGGTCCAGGCGCAAGAAGACGTTAAGCAATTCCTGGGCCTCGGGAGGGGGTGCTTCGCCCTCGGTTCCACGTGCAAAGACCGGGTAAAAATACATAATGGGCTTGTCCAGGGCGGTTGACAGATAGACCAATGTCGAAGCGTCCGGTTCCATCTTGCCTGTTTCCATCTCAGATATTGAGGGCCGGGTGCGGTAAGTACGTTCGGCCAGTTCACTCTGGCTCATGCCTCGTTCCTCACGCGCTTGCCGTATTCGTTCTCCCACTGCACGTGTAAACTTGTTGGGGCGTTCTCCGCGATTGAGCCATTCCCGAAAGCGAAACATAATTCGATTCCTCTGAATCTCTCTTGACTCATTTGTTCTAATAGGCTAAGATGGTGTAAGAAATCCTTACAGTGCGTGTAAATGAGGCAAGGATTTTCTTTTTTACCCTCGTTCGTAAGGAAATCTTACAACACAGGAGCGTACTCCGTCAAGAGGGGGTGTCAAAGCCCACTCGCGGCGCGTGGTGGATTACGAGAAACGCCCGTGCTAACGTTCTGCCCATATCAGGACTGCCTGGGGGTACGGGGGCAACGCCCCCGCATAACGAAGCGCTGCAAAGGGTGGGGTGACGATGGTCTGCTAACGTCCCGCCACCCCGGTCGGCCAGTCTGCCAGTCCACTCCGCCGGGGCATTTCCGGCCAGAGCGCCAAAGGGGTGGCTGTCAAGGACCAGCCGGACGGTGAGCGAAGCGGCGCAAGCCAGGAGTCCGGCCCTTGACAGCCGGGGTTCCCCTGGTGCTAGACTGGCCGATGCCCGCGCGGAGTGACGAATAAATAGAACGAAGAAGGTTGTTCACGACAAGACAACAAACTAACAGGTAAGGTTCCGTGTAAAAGAGAAGCGCCGAGACAGTGCGATCACACTGCTCGGCGGAAGCTGAAATATCTCGTCTTGGATATGGTCAGCCGACTCTATTGTAACAGAGTCGGACTGGCTCTGTAAACTATGGAGTCAAAATGCAGAATCAGAACGATGACGGTGGTGTTTCCGGCGCGCGCAGCGCGGCGACCTCCCCCTATGTATCACGGGAGGTCAAACACCAATTAGGTAATCTTAGTCTAGGGAGTCTTGGTCTAGATTCTCTGTACCTCGTGGTTGAGTATCCTCATGATGACGTGTATCGACGCTGGCGTGCGGGGGTGCAGGATTTGCACGATAAGCGGCTGCATGAGGGTATTCCCTTCGAACACTACGTCCTCAAACATGGCGCAAACGGCTACAAACTGTCAGTGTGGGATGGTGATGCACGGCTATTCGTCACTGACCAAGTAGACGACAAGCTGCTCGACACGGCCAGTGCAGGGCAGGGGATGGGCATCATGCTGCAACTCGGTCCCAAGTGGCTGCACACACACGCCGCAGTATGGGAAGAAAAACGCCTGATTCACAATATCCTGGGCCAGTTGTTCTACTTCGGCATCAAAGAACCCTGGAAGTATCGCGTGCGTATCAATCGCATGGACATTGCCCTCGACGTACTTAGGCTGGACCTGGGCGGCTTTTCCGTTGATGAATGGCTGCAAGGGTGGGTCGGGTACGCCAAACCGCGTAACTTCCACTTTGATGGTCGTTCAGGACAAATGACCGGGTTCAATGTCGGGTCGTACAAGGGCAACGTATCACTCAAGGTCTACGACAAAGTCACCGAAAGCGAAAAGCGCGGTACGTCCGGTTTCTGGCGTTCGGTGTGGGACGTGGGCGCACTCGACCCCGTTCCGGTGACGCGTTTCGAGTGGTCGGTCCGGTGTCACAAGGCGCGGTTTGCGAACATGCGCTATCTCTCCGAATTCACCTGGGACGGCTTTCTCGGCATTCTGAACTACGTCACCGTCAAGTGGGGCAGTCTGAAAGTCCCGCAGGGCGACGAGAACCACAAATCGCGCTGGCCGTTGCATCCTCTGTGGTTCGAACTGCGCAACTTCATCGACTGGTACAGCGTGCATTATGAAGACATGCTGCGCCCAAGCTACGAACTACGTCCTGATGTCTCCGACGCCTATCTGAACGCGCTCTCCGGCTGGTTGGCGGGGCTACAGGCGCGTATCGGGGTAGAGAAAGGGAAAGACGGTCCGGCAAGCCTCGCACAAGCCCTGGCGTACCTGTACCACGAGGGTCATACGCCTGATGAGATTTACGAACGCGCGGGGGAAAAATGGGAAGTGTTATCCAGGCTGGCGGGAAACAAGAAATGAAAATCTGTTCCCGCTGCTTGACAAACGAATCGACATGCAGTACCTTGATGGCAACAACCTCATACATCAAGGCGAACCGTGCAGTGTGCGCTAACACACCACACGGCTCTGACCCGACACTGAGTACAGCAGTGACCGGGCTGCATCGCATTATACGATATCGTGAGACTTCTGTCTTGCGTGGATTCTGCGGCCCTACTGACTCCCCTGTCGGTCTGGGTCGTTTTGTTGTTCTGGTTGCGGGGAAGGTGTAGCCATGCCGCGTTACATCTTCTCCGGCGGCAAAGTCACTGTTGAAGACGGGATGTTCTCCCCGCTCAAGCGTGACGACAAGCAGTCCTCAACCGGGATACTGCTGCATGCCAAAGCATTACTCAAAACCAGTGAGCAGCAAGAATCTACCGACAAGGAGCCACCCGATGTCAGGTCATAAGCGTATGCGTTTTGCGGTCTACGCCCGCTATTCCTCGGAAATGCAGAATGAAATCAGCCTGGAAGACCAGGAAGCCGTATGTCGCGAAGCGGTCGGAGCGCGCGAGGGCGTGGTCGTGGGCGTGTTCATGGATGGGGCTGAACATGGTTGGAGTCTGGACCGGGACGGGTTCACGCGTATGCAGAAATCCGCCGAGAAGGGCAAGTTTGACGCGCTGATGGTCTGGAAGTTTGATAGGCTGGCGCGCGACTTCGAGCAATCGGTTATCGTGCGGGCTTTTCTGCGCCATGAATACGGGTTGAAGCTGCATTGCGTCGAGGGAGTCAGCCAGGATGATGACGACAGTTTCTACGGGGCGTTGGTTGAACAAATGCTGGCTGTACAAGCGGCGATGTTCTCACGCAATCTCAGCAGTGATACCCGGCGCGCAAAACGTCAAAAAGCGATGCGCGGAGAATTCAACGGCAGTTGTGCGCCCATCGGATACATACAGGTCAAGGTATCCGAGACGACAGATGACATTCCAGCAGGGTTGTACATCGACCTGCGGTTGGCGGCGATTGTGCGGCGGGCGTTCCGCATGTACGTAACGGCTGAATACAGCGATGGCGAGATTGCCGCCTGGATGAATCAACAGCGAGAGGTTCAGATGCTACGGCGGGGCAAACAGCCCATTAACAAAGAAATGGTGCGCGACATGCTGCAAAACCGCAGCTATACCGGACGCGTGCCGTATGCGGAAACGCGCTACAACGGCACATTGGGCGAAAGTAAACAGTCCAGCCGGGGCCGCAAGGTGTGGTTTGACGGCAAACACCAGGGCTTTGTCTCAGATGAGTTATTCGACCAGTGTCAAGAAGTCCGCGCCGGGTTTGCACGGCGCAAAACTGTACCTAGCCAGCACCGCACCTACATCCTACACGACCGGGTGTATTGCGCTGAATGCATCGCTAACAAACCGCACGGGCTGGTTGATGAATACTACGGCAAGATGCGTCCCTTCTGGCACGCCACAAACAAAAAAGCATACTATCGTTGTCTGGCGCGTCAACGGGGTTATGAGGCTTGCGGTGAGGGTTACATTGACGTTGCAGATGTAGACGCACAGGTCGTGACCATCCTCTCCCATCTGACAATTCCTGATGGATTCCGGCAGCGTGTAGAAGCGGCAGTACAAGCCAGAGTACAGAATGCCGCTGCGATTGAACGCATGGCAGAAATTCGCGACATCATTGAGCGCATCGATTTTCGGTGGGACCAGGGGTTCATCTTGCAGGAAGAATACATTGAAAAGCGCCAACAGTTGCAACGGGAATTGGATGCAATGCGCCCCATTGACTATGACGAATTGATTGAAGCCGCAGACCTGATTGAGAACTTCGAAACGTACTGGAACGCCTGTAAAAATGTGGCGCAACCGGATGAGGCGCGCAAGCAGCTTCTACAAAAAATTGTGGAGCGTGTGTTCGTGCATGATGGGGAAGTATTGGCAGTGGTAGTGCATGGAGACTTCGGCGTAGTGTTGGGTGAAGACGAGCAAACTATCAATGAAATTGCTGACTCGCTGGACATAAAAAACGAGGCCACGAGTGACCTGAGTCTGTCTCGTAGCCTCTTCGGGAGCGACGGGATTCGAACCCGCGATCTCCGGCTTGACAGGCCGGCATGTTAACCGCTACACTACGCCCCCTGACTTACCCGCACATTATACTGTGCGCTGATTCGGCTGTCAACGGCGAATTCTACGCCCCATGATGTATGCGATTATTCGCGTAACAACACCCCCAAAGCGCCATAATTTATGTCAGGCTCCATCTGCCGATCCCGTAAATCCCTGAAACGGCATCCGTAATACACGCCACACACGCAAACACTACACAATTACCGCGTATAACCAACAGAATCTAATCGTATGTTGAGGGAATCCTTATAATGCGCATGCTAATGAAATCGAGTGTATTGCTGCTATTGTTGTTGGTAGGTGTGGGGATCGTCTCTGCTCAGGATGGTACGCCTGAGGCTAACCCACAGGATGAACTGCCTGTCGACGATATATTTACACTGCCACAAGGCGAGGTAGAGCGCAGCTACTACCTGCATTTCCCACCTGCCTATGACAGCGTAACACCCGTTCCACTGGTTATCGTGCTGCATGGTGCAGGGATGAATGGTACGTCAACGATGGTTGCGACAGACTTCAATACGCAAGCCGATCTACATGGACACATGGTCGCTTATCCAGATGGGGTGGGCGGTTACTGGAACTACTACGATGCAGCAGATGTTCCGGGTGACTGGGGCGATTACCCTTACTACAATGATACAAAGTATATCAGCGACCTGATCGCACATCTCAGCACAACCTATGCTGTCGATAGCAGCCGCGTTTACCTTGTGGGCTATTCAAATGGGGGCATGTTAGGGCTGCGTCTACGCTGCGAGATAGGCAGTCAACTCGCAGGAACAGTAGCAGTAGGAGCGAGTCTGACACTCGATGTGGCGCAGTATTGCACTGCGCCTGATCCCTCGCCTGTATTGCTTGTAGTTGGAACGCAAGATGGCGCATTTCCATGGCTGGGATATGCGATGCCACTTGAAGATGGAAGCATCGATCTCACGTTTTCAATCAATCAGGCAATGATGTATTTGTCGACACTGAATCAGTGTGACCAGGGCACACACACTGTCGATGTGACAGCTCCTAACAGCCCCGTACGCATCATGCAGGACACATATTCTGGTTGTGCCAACGACACAACAGTGATGCTGTACAGTCTCCTCCAGATAGGGCACGATTGGCCGGGTCATTTTGCCCTGCTATTGAGCGACGGCACGCAGGGCACAGTGGCTGATGCGATCTGGGAATTCTTCGCGTCACACCACCTACCCTAAGCTAAGCTTGCTAGATTGTCGCGTATCATGCACAATGTACGCCATTGTGCAGATTTCAGTGTAACAAAGACAATTCATGCGCGACATTCTTCTCAAAGCATTTTCTGCACGCACTTCGGTGGCCCCGGTACGCTCCATGATTTCGACGCGAGCGCCGGGGCTAAACCATTGGTTGCGGGGTTATCGATGGCGCGCTCTCCCCGGTGATACGGTAGCCGGTGCGGTAGTGGCTGTGATGCTTGTACCCCAAGGTATGGCCTATGCACTGTTGGCGGGGCTACCACCCCAAGCTGGGTTGTATGCCAGTATTCTGCCCGCCTTGCTGTACGGGTTATTAGGATCAAGTCGCGCCTTGTCCGTTGGCCCGGTCGCCATTGTCTCACTGCTAGTGGCACAGAGCATTGCGACACAGCAGCCTGCCGATACCGCCACCTATGCGGAGTTGGCGCTCGTGCTGGCATTACTCGTTGGTCTGCTCTTGATTATTATGAGTACACTACGGCTAGGCGTGCTGGTTAATTTCCTGAGTCCTCCCGTATTGGCAGGTTTTACCAGCGCCGCAGCATTGGTCATCGCGCTCAGTCAACTTGAGCATTTATTCGGTATCAGCGTGCCGCGTGAGCCGCGTGTTGTGGACACACTGCACGACATCATACGGGAATTGCCTAACATCAATGGCGTTACCGTCGTGATGGGTCTTATAAGCTGTGGGGCGCTGTGGTTTATCGCCTATCGGCTGGATCGCGTATTGCAGCACCCCCCCCTCCCACACAGCCCACGCCGCGCATTAGTCCGCATGGGACCATTGGTCGTGGTAGTGGCCGGTACACTGGTCGTGTGGAGTTTTCGTTGGGATACCCACGCCGGAGTCACTATTGTGGGCGACGTACCCAATGGTCTCCCGCCACTAACACGGCCCACATTTGATTGGGATGTTTGGCGTGCGCTGCTGCTCTCGGCGCTGACCATTGCGTTTGTGGGATATATGGAAAGTATTTCAATCGCCAAAGCACTCGCCCATAAATGCCGCCAAACGGTAAATGCCAATCAGGAGTTATTAGCCCTGGGCGTGGCGAATCTTGGCGCAGCGTTCACGGGAGCTTATCCCGTAGCCGGGAGCTTTTCGCGCTCCAGTGTGAATCTCACCGCAGGCGCACACACGGGGCTGGCCTCGATCATCACCGCATTGTTGATCGCGGTAACTCTGCTGGTGCTGACTCCCCTGTTTCACTTTATGCCGCAGGCGGTACTCGGTGCGATTGTCGTCGTGTCGGTGTCATCCCTGTTGGACCTGAAAACCCCGCGTGACTTATGGCGTACCAACCGCCCAGAGGCTATCACCTGGGGCGTGACGTTTGGGGCTGTGTTGATACTCGGCGTTGATTTGGGGATCATCATGGGCATCGCGTCGGGATTGCTGCTGCGGTTGTGGATCACCAGCCGCCCCAACATCAGCGAGATTGGACGCGTGGCGGGCAGCGAACATTTCCTCTGCACGAAGCGTCACACAGTGCAGACTGTGCCTCACATCCTCTTGCTGCGCATAGATGCGAGTCTGTACTTTATCGAGTTTAGACAATAACATACCAGCCTGGGCACAAACCCAGGATGAAAAAGCACATTAACAATCGAATTTCGGTGATAGGCTCAAGTCGATTGAGCTTGTTTTCGCCCGCGCTTGAGTACCTTGAAGCGTTTAGGTCGGGTGCGTGCGCGTCCGGTCGGCCAGCCCGGCGACTTTCCGCGCGGTTGGGGTAAGCGGGAGGGCGAGCCAAGCTGTGCAAAAAGCGCTCCAAGGCCGTGCATCACGCGCCCCGGCGTCAAGCTGGTTTGCTGTTTTTGCCAGGGCAAAGGCTGGTCAGTGACCAGTTCACGGGACAGGAAGACCTGCCAGAGCGCGAGGTCAACCAACAAGGTCCAGCGGTCGCAGCGATCGGGTTGCTGAAACTGGGGGCCGGTCCAGGTCCAGTACAAGCGTTGTTTGCGGAAACGATTGGCCGGTTCAATCGGCCACCGCTGGTCAAACCAGCGCCAGATGTCATCCAGCGCATAGTCATGGGTATTTTGATAGCCGAGCCAGATTGGTTTGGGCGGTTTGTCACGCTCCAAATGAACTTCCGCCAGGATGACCCCGAACGGTGTCGTGGCATCTTGTTTGGTATGTAAGTCATGCCAAGTGCGCAGACGGACCCGCCCGTACCGCGCGTCGTCAAAGCCGACCTCGGCGGCAGGCGGTCCCCAGGTTTCCGGCTCTTTGAAAGCGCATCGCTGACCGTGAACCCGCGGGCGACCGTGTCCCTGATACGGGCCAGGAACGCCATACAACACGCGATCACAACGCAAGCGCACCACCGTCGCACAGGGTTGGTCTTTGAGTGCGCCAAGAAAGTGCTGATTGCCATAACTTTCGTCGGCCACAATCACGTTCAGTGTGTTGGCTGAACGCTGTTGACACAATGCTTTGACCTGCTCGACGCCCACTTCAACGACCGTTTGTCTGCCGACCACACGTCGTGTATCGACCGGCAAGGCCCAACTCTGCCCCCGTTCCGGTATCCATGCGAGTGTTGAATAGGCATAGCCCTTGACGGTCGAGTAACGCTGGATGGCTTGCGTTGGACTTTGTTCGTACCGCAGGTCCCTCAGGGTCCGCGTCTGAGGCCGGGGCCACACGCTCGTATCCAATGCAAACACCGTGACCGCTTCCCTTGGCACTTGCTCGCTCAAATAGGCGCGTACCCACACCTCATCAATCTGCCCACGCTCAATGGCCGTGTACACGCTCGGCCACCTGCGTTGAAACACAGGCGACTGACTCAATTCAGGAAACGTCTGAATTACGGGACTGAGCAACAGCGCGTCCATGAGGTCAAACTGCGCATCGCGTTCGCGCACCAAGCCCTGTTCATACACCGCTTGCCGAAATTCGATGATCTTGTTAAGCTGCTTTGTGGTAGAAGGTTTGGTTGACATACCTTGATTCTTCTACCACTGGGCGGTTTGCGCTACTCGCGCGCCGCCTTTATCGTTTGTCTAAAGTCGATCTTAAATCTGATAGAGTCTAATGAGTAACCAAACAACATACAACAGGAAAAGGGCGTCAACGGCGGCGCCCTTTTGTCGTGTCAGTCATGATCCTGATCGCGATTCTCACCACGCGGCGCTTTCCGCCAACAACAGATCACAATAGGCATCCAGATCGCGGGATTGCGCACGGTCAATCGCCGCTTGCCGCAACTCTGCGGGCAATTGTGTGTCAAACCGTTTCATTACCTCCACCACATCTGTTCTGGCCCTTTCGATTACGGTCGGATGCTCCGCGATGAAATAGGCCAGTTCATAAGCAAACTCAAGCTCTCCTGCTAACTCCAGAAACTGCACCAGGAGACGTATGACTTCAACCACCATACCCGGAGTTTGAAGCTGTATAGCGTACTCAAAAGACTGTCGCCAGTGACTGCGCGCCTTGTCAATGGCTTCGCGCCGGTGTTCGAGCTTGCTCCAGTTGTAGTGGGCGCTGCACAGCATCCAGGGATGGCCTACCGCCTCAGCAGCAGCCAGCCCTTCGGTGAGATGCGTCTCAGCTTGCGCCAACGCGCCGTGGTCAGTACAAACCATCCCCAGCCAACTCAACGTCGCAGACAACATATTCTGTTGACCCAATTCCCGATAGACGTCCCGGGCCTCCAGCGCATATTGGACAGCCTGGTCAATGAGTCCAAGGTTTTTGGCAGGGCCTGCCATGCGGTACAGTGCGCTTGCCGCGTCGCTAGTAGCCGACAGCGAACGAAAGATTGCCAGCGCAGAATGGAAATGCTCCAGCGCCTGTTCATAAGCCCCGGTAACGTCTGCGATGTCGCCCAACCGCTCAAACGCTTCACCAACGCCGTGCTGGAGTCCCAGCCGTTCATTGAGCGCCAAGCTCTCTGCATATAGCTCGTGTGCCTCTGCATAGTTGCCCGCATTTTCCGCACACACGCCCAGCAGTCTGACCATTGTGCCCTGGCCTTTGGAATCACCGAGGGTGCGATAGATTTCGTAACTCTCACGGTAGTACTGTTCAGCCAGTGCGTTGTTGTGCTGCAATCCTGCCAAGCGCCCCAAATGACCCAACGCCCGCGCGGTCCCCGGAAGGTCGTTGAGGGTACGGAACTGCTCCAGCGCCGCTTGTGCATCCTGCTCCGCTGCTTCGTAGTGGGTTTCACCGCCGCGAATGTTTGCAAACAGGAGCAGCGCATCAGCCTCACCCCGATGATCACCCAATTCTGTATACAGGTCCAGGCATATTTGGGCATGGCGGTTAGCCGCAGCCGGATCGCCCTGTGTGTTGGTGATGTTTGCCAGATGGGAGTGCGCCTGTGCGAGATTGACAAGATCATCAATTTGCTCTGCCAGGGTAACCGCACGCTCTAGATAATCTTGTGCTTCGTCCGCATGACCTGCATCCCAATGCGCGTGTCCCAGGGCGCACAGGTGCGCACACTGCGGGTGCAGCAGATCGAGTTCGGTTGCCGCTGTCAGAGCAGCTTCCAACCATGCAATACGATCCTTGGCAGCGTGTTGCAGCAGCAATACCTCCGATCCTGCCAGCGGATACGCGCTACATAGATGCGCTGCACTGGAATCATCAATGTGCTGCGCCGCCCAACTTTGACCTCGCTCAATCTGATCCCAGTCGTTTTGGAACTGCGTCAGCGATTGTCCGACGCGTTCGCCGCCGCTCCGGTACAATGCGTTGGCTGTCCGAAGCTGTTCCAGATAATGCCGTGAGTGGCGCACCTGAGCGTCGCGTAAATCTTGCATCGTCACCATTGTTGTTACTCCGCGACCATAGATTTAGCGTGCATAACCAGCAGTGCATGCATCTGAAAGCGTCCACCGTTTGTGGGTTCCAACAGCCCGCGCGCGACCAACGTGCGCACCGCTGGTCGGGGATCGGGCACATCCCAGACCGCTTTCATGGCGGGTAGGTCAAAGGTCGCCGGTTTCGGTGCAAACACGCCTAGCAGCACAAAACAACGGCGCGCGTCGTCTGCCAACTGATCCGTGCTGCGCTGCAATAACACACGCACCGTGGGTGTCGCCTGCATTTCGGGATCAAACCGGTCGGCGGGAGCTTCTTCTGCCAGCAAGCGCACGCCGTCGCGTAGTTCGTGCAGCAGCTCTGCAATACCCCAGCCCATCGCCATTTCTACGCTCAACAGACGTCCTGCCACTTGCAGCGCCAGCGGCAAACCCTCAAGATCGCGCGCCAATTCCAGCGCTTCGTCGTGATGATGTGCGACAGCTTCCGGTGCTAGATTGCTCAGTAAATCCAGCGACGCTTGATCGGTGAGAATCGGAAGCTTGTAGATGTGCGCCGGCTGCGCCACCAACGCCCGTGCGACGTTGTTGAGGCGCGTGGTGTAAATCACCGCGCATTCCGATCCGCCCACGCTCATCAGTTGTGCGTGATTGACGTCCCATGCGTCGTCAATGATCAGGAGCATGCGACGGTCCTGCAACACCGCTGTCAGTCGCTGGCTCAATTCCTCAACGGAGTCAACTTGCGTCACGCCTTCCAGATTGAGCGCGCGCGCCCAGGCGGCGAGTTGCGCATACATGTTTGGTTGTTCGCCAAGCGTGGCAAACAGCACGCCCCCTGGATATTGCTCATGTAACTCTTTGTCGTGTGCGATTAGCGCGACCAGCGTGGTTTTCCCGATACCGGGCCACCCCTGTACTACAATTTTCGAAACGTCCGGCGTCGCCAGCAGTGTCTTCAGATCATTTAGGGCAGTCTCGCGACCCACAACCAACTCAGGTAGCGGTGGAAGCGTGCTTCGCACTAGCTCACTCTCGACCAGCGCAATCGGCTGGTCGTTGCGCACAGCGTCGCGCAACTGGCGCGTCGGTTCTGAGGGTGTCACGCCTAATTCTTGCATCAATAAGTCTGCAAAGCTCTCAAATTGTTGTAACGCTTTGTCCCGCCGCCCAGTCGCAGCAAGCACGCGCATATACTGACGCTGTGCCTGTTCATGCAAGGGATCAAGCTCCAACCAACGCTGGATAAACGTCTGTGCAGCGTCAGCGTCACCCACCTCAAGCAATATGTTGACCAGTTGATGCAACGCCCTGGTGACTTTCTGTTCATAGATTTGTGTATTCAACGCCTGCCAATTGTCGAATTCAGTACTGTTGCGCAGCGAAAAACCCGCCATGAAGTGATCACGATACAATTCCACCGCATGCACCAATGCTGTGGCATCAGGGTCGTCGTTCAGGGCTGCGTCAAAATGTTTGACATCCACCCACAAACCATCGTTGGCTGTCAGACAGATCGTGTTGCGATCGGCTTCGATCCACTGTGCAAGGGGCGTTTCATTAAGCGCGGCCAGCGCGCGTCGCAGCCCGGCCCTGGCGTGTTGATCGTCGTCGTCCGGCCACAACGTCTGCGCTAGCGCCGCTCGGCTGCATGATTGGTCTGCCACTGCCAGATATGCCAGGAGCGCGAGTGCTTTACGTCTTTCAAATGAGAGGGATGCGCCGTTATATTCAACGGTTGGGATGCCTAAGAGAGATATTTTTAGTGTAGTCATGGTTCCTCTTTCTTCCCCAGACGATATCTAACGCAACAAACATATGTGAAAGATATGATTAACTGAGCTTTGCAGGAGAAGGATGAGAGCATGTTAACAGCACGCATTCTAGCACAATCATCGAAAATGGGCATTTGAGAAGCTTGCCGAGCCGCGTACACATGTATGCCACCGCAACATAAAACCGTAAAGCTGCTCACAAAACCCGTAGGTTTACATCTCAGAATCCGGAATCCTACAGCCCTTCGGGAGGGTCACTTTGGTAGGCTGTTGGCAGTTGATTTCACACTGACATCAGGAACAGCCAACATGACCGAGATCGCGGTATTTCAGACAACCGGAAAGACACATCACAAGGGCCACGAGTTATGCTCCGATTCTCTCAGATTACGGCAAAACGGTAATTTTGACACCTCGGTGGGCAATCTTACCACTTCGAAGCAGCAATCCTACCGCGTTACGAGCCAGTCACCTTGGTATGCTGTCGATAGTTC
>CBEVZO010000020.1:0-14063 GCA_965554365.1 uncultured Anaerolineae bacterium | reverse complement strand
GCAGCGCCCAACAACACCGCCGACATCACCCCGCGCAAGTTTGGATTCACCAGATCGACCGTCGCGGTCGATGATCCCTTCACCGAGATGTCGGTCGGATCGGTCGGCTCCGCCAATTCCGGCGGCAGCGGGATGATCTCTCCTGTCTCATCAAACACCACGCCATACGCCGTGATCACGTTAATGAACGGGTCCAGTTCAGGATGCGCCGCCAACTGATCAACCGTCGGCATGTCCAGATCGTAGTAGATGTACGCGGTCTCGTACGGGTCCAGCACCGTATCAGTCAGGTCGCCGCCAGAGAACCACACTTGCACTAGCGCGCCGGTGGACACATCAAAATGCGCGTCCATCGCCGTGATATCATGCGCCGTCGATGACCCGATGTTCGTGATACTGATCGTGTAACGCACCGTTTCGCACTCTGGCGCGCCACCACCTGTACCGCAGTCGTTCGCGCTGACACCCGACACATTCGGTGTCGCCGTCTTGCGCACCACCAACTGACTCGCGGTCACCGCCACCACCGACCGCGTGCCATCTGCGACCGGCGTACGATCCGGCGGATTCACATTGTCGTCCAACACACCTGTCGCCGTGACGGTGTTCTCCAATGGATCGGGATCGTTGGCCTGTACCGTGTATGCATACGTGTATAGCGCCACGCGCGGCTGCGGCTGTGCCGGACCTAACCGGCCCACCGGATTACCCGCCACGCCGCTGTCCGACCAATCGAAGTCTTCCAGCGGGATCGTCACCGGAGCGCCGCTGATAAACGTATCCACCACGCCCTCTGGATCGATGATAATCTCATGACTGCCGTTGTAGTTCAGCAACCGGATCGTGTAATACAGCGTATCGCCCACAAACGCCACCGATTGCGACGGCGTTTTGGTCACACGCAGATCCGTGCCGAGGATATCGACAACAGCCTCATCCGTGAAGAAGATCGGCGTACCGTCGTTGCTCGTGCCGTTCAGCGTCACGGTATTCACCACCGGATCGCCCAGCGTTGACCCAGACTGCAACACAATCGGCCCATGACAGAATTGCACGGCCTCGCCGCCGTATAACTTATCACGTTCCTCTTCGGTGTCCGGATGCCCTAACGTGGTCGTCACTTCCGCGACAAACAAGTCCTGGATATCGGTCAGGAACATCGTATCCTCGATATCGATGTCTTCAACAAACGGCCCCGTGAAGGGCACCGCTGGCGCAGGCAGCGAGTTTTCCACGATGAAGCAGTAGTACACCGGTGTGCCTGATAGAACTTCCGGCACACCATCCGCCGGATCGACATCTTCCACAGGCGTGCTACCATCAGCGTCCAGCGCCGCCCACTTCGTGATCGTCACATCCGGGGACAGCAGGTCAACCTGCGCCGTGATCGAGTTACTGATCAGACGGTCCCCGGCAGGAATAAGCACCACCGTGCCCGTCGCCGTGAACGTGTTCTCATACGGGTCGTCTGCGGTTAGCGGAATGGTATCATCCACATCCAGCAACACAACTGTTTCGCCGGGAAGAAGCGTGAACGTCCCACCGACCATAGGCGTCAGATCGCCGATGCGATCATCTTGCAATGTAATACCTATCACGACATAGGGACTCACATTCGTCACCGTGTAGTCGTACGAGATGGCGCTGCCCGCCGTCGATGTAGTATCACTTGGCGTCTTGGTCAGGCTCAGCGGATTCCCAGTGAACACCGTCGCTTCGGCGAAGGCGAATAGGATGCGCTCTGCATTGCCCGGATCAGGGAACTCTACCGTGAAGATGTTCGTCAATTCCTCCGGGTCCGTATTCAGCACATCGCGCGAGAGCGTCGTCTCGACCGTTTGATCCGCCTCCATCCAACCTGATGTGGTGGGAGTGCCCGGTATATATTCAAACGGGATCGGATTGGGTTGGAGCAGGCTATCGTAAGCCGTGACATAGTAACGCTGGTAGATACCATCATTGGTTTCCGCCAGATTAGTCATTCCAAGCCAGTATTCCACTGTTTCGCCCGTGAACGCCACGAACGGGTCCGGCAGCTTGAAGGGCTGAATGGGACTGTAAGTATCGTATGGTTCGATTTCTTCACACGACGACGCGCCGCCCACCTCAGAAAAATCACCGCTCACAGTGGATGTCATCGGGCTATCTTCGCCATATTCACCCGTGATCAGCTTGTCGAACGAGTTCAAAAACGCCGTCGCGCCCGGCTCCAACGTGCCCGCTGCGCCCGGCCAAGTGATTTCACCAGGCGGCACAGGCCCGTTCCAGTTCAACGACTCGGTGATCGAAAGGTTGTTGATTGTTTCGAGACTGATAATCGTGAAGCTAATCTCCCAATGCAACGTTTCGCCCAGGATGTCTTCCGGTTCATCATCGAGATTCGTGATCTGGAATCTGAAATCCAATGGGCAGTCGATGGTCACGCTATGATCATCTAACCCCGACACAATGTCGTTGTCATACGAGCGCACACCTTCGGCCTCAAATACATTCACCAGCGGGCTAGGCGCAGGATCAACCCCCGAGGCCGCAGGAATTTCGGGCGGCCCAGGAATCATAAAGTCGCCACTGACCGACCCCAACGGAGGCAAATCACCCGGCGTGCCCGTCCATGTGGTGAAATCCGCATGGGTGGGAATGACGCCATACCCTTCCAGCACCGCATCGTCATACGTGATATTCGTCAGGGTTTGCGACACCGAGCGGTTGGTGATCGTCACCCGGTAATGCACTGATTGTCCGGATACGCGGGACGCGTCACCGGTCTTTTCCACATCCACCTGCGGGATGATCTCAACTTCGTGTGTGTCGGTGGCAAGCACTAAACCGGCAGTGGTATCACCAGTCAGGCGCGCCACCATCGTCAGCACCTCAGTATCATCAATAGTGGAAATTCCCACATGGGGCGCGACAATGTACGGGTACGATCCAGTCTCTACGTTATTGGGCGGGTCCGCCTGGATCAGCGAGAAGTATCCGACCTCCTCCATGGGGTCCATCAGCATGTTGTAAACGTACACATTTGTCATCGGCAGACCGGTTTCGTTGACGATCTCATAGTTGAACCAGATCGTATCCCCGACCACTGCCTCCGCCGGACCAGTCAAGATAAACTGCACATTGTCCGTCGCGACATCGACTGTCACCGCCGTCTTGATTGCAATGGAGTTACCCTTGTTGTCAGTCCCCGTCAGCGTCACTTCCACCACAAACGGGACCGCCTCAGCGTCTTCTATCGTGACAAGATACGCGAAACTGCCTTGCGCATCTTCGAACGAACCGATTGTAGTCGGTGTGAGCGTCACCAGATTGAAGGGCAAGTCACACTTACCCGCCACCGGGCTGGCTCCATGGTAAATACAGTACGTCGCGCCGAGACCTTCCAGCGTCACCGCGCCCACATTGGTCACGATGTACTGGAATTCCAACAGTTCGCCGACAACCGCTACTTCATCGGCCCCCGCATAAAGCGGATTCAATGTCGTGTTTACCTGCGCGTCCGAAAGGTCCAGCACGCTTGATGTGCGGTCGATGTATTCAGTGCCACCAGGACACGCGTCCAGCGCCGTGACCTCGAACACCATATCCAGCGGGTCTACGTCTCCACCCGTCACGAGATACGACACCGTGCCAGTTGCAGTTGTGCCGCCCGGCAGCAGCCCGGATGTGGCCGTCGGCCACACCATCGGCACCGCGCCCTGCACCGTAAACTCCAACCCGGTGGACGGATCGCGCCGGATTTGCTTCACCACCACATCACACAACGCCACAACCGCGTCTTTGTTCTCTACTGTGATGTCGTAGATCACCGTCTGCCCACGCAGCACGGTCGCGGTTTCCGGCTCGATTACATCGACACTGATGCCGATATCTGGATTCGTGATATCGACCGTTGCCTGATCCTGGGCATACAGCAAGCCACCATCAAGCAACTGTCCGCGTAGCTTAATCGTGCTAACCAGCGGATCGTTGTCATCGGGCAGTATCGTATACAGCCACGTCCATTCCAACACACCGCCAGCCGGGATTGCATCCGGGACCAACGGGTCCGGCGGACTACCCATCGTCACCAACGGCGGTGTCAGAGTCATGACAGTCAGGTTATCGAGCGTTTCCGTGCTATTATTCTGCACCGTTAGCCGGTAGCGAATCTCTTGCCCGATTTCCGCTGACGGGATTTCAGTCCCGCCCACGGGGTCTTCCGCTATCAATGAAACCGCCAACGCCGAATCAGCCACATCCACCGACGCAATCGCCTGTGCATCTACCGGCGTATACCCCGACGCATCAGCCGTCACCGTCACCGTGTTTTGCAGCGGATCAGCCGAGTTTTCCGGCACAGGATACTGCGTGGTCACGGTATACGGCGTCGGCCCCGGCTCCAACGGTGGCGAACCGGGTGGGATGAACACCGGCCCAGTCAGACTATCCACCACCCACAGATTCGTCAGCGTCACATCACCTGTGTTATAGATGTCAATCTGATACGTAATAATGTCGCCTGGAATCACCTGTGGATCGGTGGCTGGGTCTGTCGGCCAGATTTCCGTCGCGCCCCGGCGAATAGTCAATATACTTTTTTGCACTTCCACAGCGGGCAACAGCACATCCAGCGCTGGATCGCTGATCACATGCAGCGTCATATCCAGCGGGTTGCCTCCCGCCGCATCCTCCGACACCGTCACATCGCCCGTGAGACGATACGTGTCCGGCGCGGGATCATCAGGCACAAACGCCGTCGCAAGACACTGCGCTTCCTCCCCTGTCAGTAACCCGGTTGTGCTATTGAGAGGAGTACCACCTGGCTCCAACGTCCAGTTCGTGATACCGCCACACGAATCCATAAACCTGGTAGACGTCGAGTCCACTAAGATTTGTTTGATCGTGCTGTCTGGGCGCGTGTTGCGGATGTGGAGCAAGAATTCCACTGACTGCCCGGCGGCGGCCACATACGGCGGAGAAAGCAGGCTGTCCGGGTCGGTGATGAAATCAACCACCTCAAAGCCCGGCCCCTCGATTTCTACATAGTCATGCTCGCCAAAGTCAACCACATCGTTCGGAGAATCAGGGAGGATATCAGGATGAGTCTCTGCCTCCGCCCGCACGGCTGCGCGGGCATGAAGCCTGCCTGACACATTGTTGGGCACCGTGTACGTGTACACCTGCCACGCCAGATCGCCCTGGCCTGGCATCGATTCAGGTGGCCCTGGGTCAAACTGCAGCGGTTCGGTGCCTTCCAGTAGCACACCGGCGTCATCCGAGAACTGATACTCAAACATGACCATCGACAGTGCTTGTTCGCCATCCGGACATTCCGGCGATACGGTTGCCGTGTCATTCATCAATACCACAAGCCATTCCAGCTCATCACCGGCTTTCGCGGTGGCCGTGACTGTAGGCTCCTCGGTTGCTTGCACATCCGCGCCGTGATTCGGCAGCCCCGGATCAGGTGTCCCGGTGAATGGCGAGGCTAGCAGATAATGTGAGATTCTGACCTTGCATTCATCGCGGTCATCGGTCGGGAAATACAGCACGTCGCCGGGCGGGTTATTACCCTCCCCTGGCACATGCACCTGCTGGTGATCGACAGGTACATCAGATACGTCCGCCGTCAACGCCACCTGCACCTGCCCAATCAGCAGTGCCGCGATGACAATGAAAGCACGTACCCAGGGCGCTAATCTTGTGCGCATCTTCATAAGTTAGACTCCTAATGCCTAAAGGCAAAATCAGCCGTAGGGTTGTCTTAAATCACAACGTTGTGGGAAAAATCAGCCGGTCCTGCGCTGCTCACATTACACGAATACATCCCCACTTTAGCATATCACGACAATGTGTATGAAGCGATCAACCATACAACGACTCATACCGTTTCTTAACAGTTCTTGACATCTCGCAACGCAGCATACGCGTCAAGTAATTGTGTCGCCGCGTGTGCCCAATGATAGCACCGCTGTCCACTATCCCGCGCACAACTTGTTACAGTAGCACGATACGATGCATCGCACAACTTGCGCAACGCCGCACCTGCCGCCTCTCGCGTCGCTGACTCTAGCACCACGCCGCAACCTTCACGCTGTACCACCTCCGCGATCTCTCCGACCGGCGTCGTCAGCACCGGACGCCCCGCCGCCAACGCATAAAACGCCAGGTTGGGCATGAAATAGTACGCATTCTGGTTGCGCGCGTCCAACCCGTAATACACCACGTCACTCGCCGCGACAACTGTCGGCACATCCGCCAGCGGAACCCACCCCAGCGCGCGGATACGATCACAGCGCGCGGCAGCCGCCTGCACCTGTGGCAGATTCGGCCCCGTCCCGCCGATCATGCACCACACATGATCAATCTCCGGCACAGCATCCAACAGCGGTGTAAGCAACCGTTCGGGATTCAAAAATCCGACATACGTCACCAGCAGCGCCTCATCCGGCACGCCGAGATCACGCCGGTACGCGCGCCCGCATACCTCCAACGCATCTGTGTCAGGAGGCAATGGCTGCGTGTTATGCACAATCCACACGCGCCCACCCAGATCACGATAACGCGCGGCCAACCGGTCGCCCACCGTGATAATCCCATCCACGCGCGGCGCTAACCAGCGATCCAGCCGTTCCAACCACCCGCTGACCGTCGCCCCGACGTTGTCGCGCACCATGCCCGGATAATATTCGCGCGCATCAAACAGCACCGGCACGCCGTAAAGCTTCCCATACAGATATGCCAACGGCAGCGTGTCCAGATCGTGCGCATGGACAATATCCGGCTGCGCTCGCCGCAATTCGTGCAGCGCCCGCCACCAAAATCCCGGCACAGCGCGCATCAGTCGCCGCCCGGAGCGAAATCCGGCCTCCATGCGCACACGCCGCACCATCACCGGCCCCGGCATATCCGTTTGCGCACCACACGGCAGCGGTTCCGGCCACGCGTCCAACATCGCCGCAAGCATCTCCGGCGCGGTTTCGACACTCTGCACCGGATACTGCCCCTCACGATCCCACGCAATCACCGTCACACGCCACCCTGCCGCCGCGAGCGTATGCGCCTCTTTTTCCGCGCGAACGTCCGGTCCATAACCGTTGGACAGCACCATCGCGGCATGAGGTCGCTGATCCATATCACTCACGCAGCACCTCGCGATACAACGCACACAGTTTTTCCGCCTCCCGCGTTTCGCTGAACTCCGCCTGCGCCGCACGAATATTGGCGCGTAGTTCCGTCTGCGTCACCGGGTCCAACACCGCCCGCAGCGCCGCCGCAATCGACACTGGATTGTCATGCTTGCACAACCTTCCTACACCCCAACGACGCACATAGGGCCTCAACACGCACAAGTTCGATGCAACTACCGGCACACCCGCTGCCAGCGCCTCAAACAGCTTATTCGGCAGCCCAACGCGCGTATTCCACGAGTCCGGGCGCAGCAGCACCGCCGCCACGTCTGCCGCCCGAATCGTCACCGCCACCTGCTCCGGCGCAACGGCTGCGACAATATACACTCGCTCCGCCACACCCCGGTCATGCGCATACTGCTCAACCGTACGCACATCATCCCCCGCCCCCAACAACACCAATACCACATCGTCCGGCAGCAGCGTCAGCGCCGCGACTAACTCAAGCACCGCGCGTCGCCGCACATCCGCGAACCCGGTATGCACCACGATCCGCCGGTCCGGGCCAACTAACGCGCGCAAATCGACTGGCGCCACCGCCTCTGCTGGGACGGGATCAAGCGCATTCACAATCACGGTGGGCGGCGAAACGCCGTACCAACGCGCGAATACCCGCGCCATGACATCCGCCAGGGTGATCACGGCAACCGTGCGCCGCATCAACGCCCTTTCGATGCACATGAACACAGGCCGCGTCAGCCTGTGCCACACGCGCGCCAAGCGTGATTCCGGCGGCGACTGGAACAGATACAACTCGTGTGCGTCATAGATCACCTGTGGGCGATCCCGGCGCAACATCCGCGTCACCATCACCAGCAACAGCGCGGGCAGATCATGCGCGTGCAACACCCGCGCCGGAATCCGTCGCAGCGTGCGGATCAACTGCGCCGCCTGGACCGCGTGCCGCAGCCACTTCCAAGGCCACCACTTCGCCGCACCCCACCGCCCATAACGCACGCGCAGCACATCGAAGCCGCGCATCTGCTCGCGATTTGGCAGCGGACCATCGGCGCGCTGCGTCCCAATCACCAGCACGCGCCGCCCATCCGCCGCCAACGCCGCCGCCTCGTTCCGCACGCGAATGTCGAACGACAGATCGTTGAGCACGAACATAACACTATCGTAATCCTGATTCGGCCCCTGGACCATCCTACTCTGTTCCCATTTTGCGCCACCATGAACTTGTGTTCGATGTTGCCCCGGCGATGATAACGCCATATAGTTGACGCTGCGACTTCTTCCGAGGTTCCCGATCATGACCAATTCGCTACATCCCAACGGCCCCCTCACCCGCGTGACCACGTTCCACAGCACACTGTGGGCCGCGTTCGGCGCTGTGGGCCGCTACCTCATCGCAGGGATCACTACGCTTACCCTGACGCACCTGCTCGATCCGCAGCATTTCGGACTGGTCGCGATTACAGTGCTGGCGCAGTTGATCATCGAGCATATCCTGCCCGTTGGTTTTCATGACGCGTTGATCCAACGCCCGACCCTAGATGACGCCACCCTCAACAGCGCCTTCTGGAGCGCCCTCGCCATCGCCATCGCCGCGCTGCTGAGCGTGATCATCCTCGCCGTGCCTCTCGCCGACGCATTCGATCAACCGCTTCTCGCCCCGCTGCTGATCGCCATGAGCGCCGCCGCCCTGCTACGAAGCATCAGTACCGTGCCACGCGCGCTGCTCAGTCGCCGCCTGGACTTCCGCACATTGGCGCTCGCACGCATCGCGGGGATGCTCGTCGCCGGAACCGGTGCGGTGATGTTCGCCGCCCTCGGCGCGGGCGCATGGAGCTTGATCGCCCAGGTCGCACTGCTGAACGGCATCGGCGCGCTAATCGTCTTCCGTGTCACGCGCTGGCGTCCACGCCGCACCATATCCCGCCCCGCCCTGACGAGTTTATGGCAGTTCGCGCCGAGCGTGGCTGTGTTCACTATCCTGAGTACGCTCATCACGCACGCCGACGACCAGATCATCGGCTACCGGCTGGGCACGCAAGCCCTCGGCTACTACACGCTGGCGTATGCGTTCATGGCGTGGCCCGTATACGATGTGCTGGGGCGCGTATCCGCCGTGCTGTATCCCGTATTCGCCCGTCTGCAAAACAACCCCGCCCGCCTGCGCACCGCCTACCTCGAAAGCCTGCAACTTGCGACGCTGTGCGCATTCCCGCTCCTGACCCTGATCGTGATCACCGCCCCTGTGCTGGTTCCCTGGCTGCTCGGCGTAACATGGGAGCCGATTGTCATTCCCACGCAACTGCTCACGCTCGGCGGACTGCGTGCTGCAACCGGAATGCTCAACGGCAGCGTCTACCGCGCGCTCGGCAAGCCGCACCTGCACACACTGCTGGAACTCGCCAGCGCCCCGTGTTATTTGGTCGCATTTCTGATCGGCGTGGCACACGGCATCGCGGGCGTGGCGCTACTCACGCTCCTGACCGGCATCCTGCTGCAACCGCTATCGTGGTGGCTGCTGTGTCGCGTCACCGGCTTGACCCTGCGCCAATGGTTCAGCACATTGGCTCCGGCAGCAGTGGGCGCGTTGCTGATCGCGGGCGTAGCGATCCCCCTGCTCCATTACACACTGGTTTGGAACGTACAAAATGCGATAGCTCGGCTGCTGTTAGTAAGTGTAGGCAGCGGGTTAGTGTATATGGCATGGCTATGGCATGTACGCCCGCTGGCACTTGAGCAACTGCTCAGCACTATACGTGTGTGGTTTGCCCCGTCATATACGGCAAAATGACTGCGCGAAGCACCGCCTGATACAACAGCCAGCACTGTCCTAATTGCCAACCGGTCCGAAAGTGAATACACTCTACTGGTATGATTGGTATGGGGCAGCACACTTGTTTATTGGTAATAACCATGAGGACATCGTTATGACCCGAAAGCACTGGAAAACCCCGCGCGCGGCCCTGCTGTGCGCCATCGCACTACTGATCACGCTGACCCCACTGCTGCATGTTGCCCCTGTCGCTGCGCAAGACGGCGGCACGACGCATACCGTCCAGGCGGGCGAAAACTTGTTCCGCATCGCGCTCAATTACGGATTGTCGGCGGAATATCTCGCCTCGATCAACGGTATTCCCGACCCCACCAAGATTTATGTGGGTCAGGTGCTCATCATTCCCGGTGACGAGGGCGCACAAACCGAAACCGCCGTAACTGCGCCCGCCTACGGGGTAGACAGCCCGGCGGTGAACCCCGCGCCCGTAATAGAAGCGGCTCCCGCCCCCGCCACAGCGCCAGAACCAGCGCCGGTAGTCCACACCGTGCAACCCGGTGAACATCTCGCCGCCATCGCGGACCAATACGGCGTTGAATGGGAGGATATCGCCACCGCCAACGCGCTCGACAATCCCAGCGTGATCCATTCAGGTCAGCAATTGATCATCCCCGACGCGACCGCCGACGCTGACACAGAACCAACCGCCGACACCGCACCGCCCGCCGTCGTTGAACCGGCTCCGATCATCGATCTCGGCATCATCGACCCCGCGACCGTCGATCCGCCTGTCGCTGAAACAGCCCCCGCCGCACCGTCCGCACCGAACGCGGCCCCTGTGCCCGCCCCCGGTGATCGCACGCATGTCGTCCTGGGTGGCGAACATCTCGCCGCCATTGCCAAACAGTATGGGCTACGGTGGCCCACACTCGCGATGGCGAATAACATCGACGATCCAAACTCGATCTATCCCGGTCAAACACTGATCGTGCCCGCGCAGGACTACGCTCCCAACAGCTACACGCCGCGCGAAACTGTCCATGAAGCGCCTACTGCAACCGTCGTCTCTGGCAAGCAAATCGTCGTGGATATCAGCGATCAGCGCGTGTATGCGTTTGACAACGGCGCGCTCGTGCGTAATGTGCTGGTGTCGACCGGCACAGCCGCCTTCCCCACCGTGCAGGGCGACTACACCGTCTATTTGAAGTACGACGCGCAGAATATGTCAGGGCCAGGCTACTACCTGCCGGGTGTGCCCTGGGTGATGTATTTCTACCAGGGCTATTCGCTGCACGGCACATACTGGCACAGCAATTGGGGCACGCCGATGAGTCACGGCTGTGTCAACATGCCCACCCCGGAAGCCAACTGGCTCTTTAGCTGGGCTCCCATTGGCACAGCGGTGCGCGTGCAGTGGTAAACGTCTGATCCGCAGAACCAACACAAATGCAAAAGGTGCGCCAAATGGTACACCTTGTGATGATTCTCGGCCCTACATCGCGAGGTTATTGGGCAAAACCTGAGCGCTTGCGTCGCCTAAAATCAATTTTGGCGATTGAACGCTGCGATTAATCCTAACAAGCGCGTCTGCTCAGCCATAGGATCACCTACCGGGTGCAGTGACACCATCAGTTCGTCGATGCCCATGGCTCGAATCTCACCCATCCGTGTCAGAATCGTTGCATCGTCGCCGTAAACAAACATATCCTGAATGAAATTGTCGGGGAGTACGCAATCCGCACCCACAGCATAACCCGCCATCTTGAACAACTGCGCATAAGCAGGCGCGGTATGCAAATACATGTTCAGCGCCTGTTGAGCCGCTTCACGCACAACACCGAAGTCCTCGCTGAGCACAACCGGCACTTGGGCAAACACTGGCGGCACCGGACGATTGGCCGACGCGGCGCCCTCGCGCATGGTGGGCAGCGCAACATCCACAAGATAGTTGTAAGGGCACCACGCAGCCAGCGCACCGTCACTGACTTCGCCTGCCAATCGGAACAACGGCGGGCGCAGTGCTGCGATAGGCAAAGGGATGCACGGTGGTTTTACGCCTGGTGGAAACTGAGTGTTGACCTGGTAGAACTCACCTTCAAACGCGACCTGACCTTCCCACAATAGTGAACGTACAATCGTCACATATTCACGCAATTGCGAGACAGGCTTGCTGCCAAACGACAATCCATACATGCCTTCGATGATGGCAGGATGGCTGGTGCCCAACCCCAAGCAGAAACGCCCCGGCGCGAGTTCCGCCAGGACTAACGCTTCGGTGGCAAGTTCAACGGGACTGCGCGGATAGGTGGGCACAATGGCGACGCCCAGCCGCAGGGTAGTCGTCCGCACGGCAGCAGCAGCCAACAGCGTGAGCATGTCGAAGCCCATCGGCACGGTGGGCCCCCATATCGCGGGCACGCCCATAGCCTCGGCCTGTTCGATGACGCCAAGCGTCGCAGCGGGACTGGGAATAAATACGGGATAACTAGCGGGTACGGTCTTGATCATCTGATAATCTCTCCTGTGGTGAAATACGCACAAATCGCGCGGCAAGGCAACATCAACCTTTTGACGCATTTACAGCATACATAATATTGGCAAGGTTTACTACACGCAACTCACCACATACAATGACCTGCGCCAGCAAACCATTTCTGCTTGTTGTAAGTGCGCAGTTTCCTATGCAAGAAAAACAAAACGCCAGACTACCCGGTCAATCATGGCAGTCTGGCAACAGATTTGCGTTGGGGAAACTCTACAGTACGATGCGCGTCTTACACCGTCTCAGCGACCAGCGCCCGCCCCTTGCGAAACGCCTCAATGTTCGTCGCGACGACCTTCTCGCCCTTACGCCCGAAGATCGTGTGAATCGCCGTTTCCAGCGCGACAGCCTCCAGCGGCACAAACACCGACGCCGCGCCCAACAACACCATATTCGAGGCGCGTATCGCGCGCATCTGCTTCGCGATACCCTGCCCATCAATCAGGTGCGCGTGGGGATACTCGCGCAACTGCTGGTGTATCGTATCCAGATCGGGATAGTCGGGAATGTTGATGAACGGCGTCATTTCCGCAATGATGACACCCTCCGGCGCGAGAAACGGCACATAGCGCAGCGTTTCCATCGGCTCCATCGACAGCACCATGTCCGCGCCGCCGTGCGAAATCAGATCAGAGTGGATCGTGCGATCCGCGATGCGAAAATGACTCTGCACCGCGCCACCGCGCTGCGACATGCCATGCACCTCGGCCTGTTTGATGTGCAATCCATCTTCAACCGCCGCCACACCCAGGATCGCCGCAATCGATAGTACGCCCTGTCCGCCAACACCCGCCAGCACAATATCGTATTTCATCGCTTCACCCCCTACGCCTTAGTTTTCTTCGGCTTGCGCTTCGCGGTTTCGATACACTCACGCCGCGCAATCACGACGGAAATGCCCTCATGCGCAATTTCTTCCTTGAACACCGCGACGTTCTTTTCATGCTGACGCGGCAACGGCGTGATCACACGCACATGCGCCTCCGGCACGCCCAGTCCCATTACGATATCTTCCAGATGGCCCTGCCCTGCGTGATTCTGCCCACCGGTCATGGCGGTAGTGTCATTATCCACGATCACAATCGTGATCGGCAGCTTCGCATTGATGGCATCCAATAAGCCTGTCATGCCGGAATGCGCAAACGTCGAGTCGCCAATCACCGCGATGGAGGGTAGCAGTCCTGCGTCCGCCGCGCCCTTCGCCATCGTGACTGAAGCGCCCATGTCCACGACGGTATCGACCGCGTTGTACGGCGGCATCACGCCCAGGGTGTAGCATCCAATATCCGAGAACACATGTCCCTTACCACGCCCCTCAAGCGCCGCATTCAGCGCGATGAACGTATCCCCGTGCGGGCAACCCTGGCACAACTGCGGGGGACGATTCGCCACCAGCATCGGCACATCAAACGCCGGTCCCGCAGCCTCACGGCCCAACGCCTGCCCTACGTTCGTCGGATCAAGCTCGCCCGCGCGCGGCAGCGTCCCATCCAGGCGTCCGATCACCTGCTCGGATTCATACGGGAACCCGCGCAGCATCTCCTCCACGATAGGCATCCCGTCCTCCAACACCATCACCGTGTCGCATTCGTCCATCAAACGCGCGACCAGCGTACGC
>CBEVZO010000019.1:0-14067 GCA_965554365.1 uncultured Anaerolineae bacterium | reverse complement strand
CATATGCATGCGCTGAACTTCGACGTGTGGCATCTCAGCCACCAGATGCACATGGCCGAAGTGCGCGATGCGCTGCCGGACCGCGCGCTGATGGGCAATGTGGCTCCGCTGGGGTTGATGGTCGATGCAACGCCGCAGGAGGTCGAATTCGCTGCGCGTGACGTGATCGAGCAGGTCGGGCGGCGTGGTTTGATTCTCGCGCCGGGTGGGGGCACGAATGCAAACACGCCGGCGGAGAATATCGACGCGTTGGTGCGGGCGACGGTGGAGTAGGTGATCGCCGTAGAACTATTCACCGCTGAGGGCGTGGAGGGCGCAGAGAAAAACAAGAGAAAAGTCGAAAGCCGCACGTAGAATAAGGGGAAGGATTCCTCAATGTCTTCAAAACT
This sequence comes from uncultured Anaerolineae bacterium, assembly GCA_965554365.1. Lineage (GTDB taxonomy): Bacteria > Chloroflexota > Anaerolineae > Aggregatilineales > Aggregatilineaceae > CAYRNY01. The sequence goes on along the minus strand of CBEVZO010000019.1, from coordinate 13,678 downwards.
ATTGCTATTCGACGAATTCGCGCGCGATGATCTCAGTCCCTCTGGTTATTCAGAGGCGCACTTCGGTTTTCTGAATCGTAGTGGACGGAAGTTTTTTGCTTTCATTCGACAGACTCTCCAACAATGGTTCGATGAATATGAAGCCAAGCCAGAAAAACGTGAAGACTTGCTAAGAGATTTTAGGGCCGAGGGTGTGAATCGACATCTGGGGGCGTTCTTTGAATTGTACCTTCACCAGCTTTTCACCCGACTAGGTTTTTCAGTCGAAGTGGAGCCTGAATGGGATGTCAGAAACCCCGATTTTATGTTGACCGCGCCTTCAGGGGAGAGGATGCTTTTTGAAGCAACTTCTACATTTCCAGGAACGCAATTTGGATCATCCAGGACGCTAGAGAATACTATCCTTGACGAAATCAACAGACGAGTCAATTCGCCGAATTTCTTTTTGCATGTGGTCATAAAGGGTTCTCCAGTCGGAAACCCACCGTATTCCAGATTGTGTGCCCAAGTACAAAAAGAGCTTGACGAACTCGATCCTGATGAAGTGACTCAGAGTTTATTGCAAGAAGGGGAAACAATTCCTCGTGAATATCCCATAATTCCTTGGAAGGACGAAAACTGGAGTATTGAAATCCAAGCAGTTCCCAAGAAACCTGAAGCGAGGGGAAAAACAGCTAGAACGATAGGATCGCAGTCTCCGCCGGTTCAGCTTGTCAATACCGCTGCGCATATTCGAAGAAGTTTGGAGGCGAAGTGTTCCAGATACGGAAACGATCTTCCAATTCCATATTTGCTAGCTATAGACGTTCACGATCATTGGTGTGATGAGGAGGAGGTGCTACAGGCTCTTTTTGGCCAAGAAGTGTGGAGTTATACACAACAATCAGGTGGCGAGATTTCGCGTTCGGTTGGGCGCGAACCTGATGGGACTTGGTATGGTCCCAATGGTTTCCAGAAAACTCGCATGAGCGGCTTGCTTGTATTTCGTCAACTCACTCCAAGTCAGATTGGGTTTGTGTCACCTGTTCTATGGCATCATCCAGCCGCACAAAATCCTATTAAATCCGAAACGATTCCGTTGTCACAGCAGGTTCCTGATCCTGCACTTAATCGCTATGTGTTTCAAGAAGGTGTTTCTGCTCCTGAAACGTTGGGCATAAATCAAGACATGATGTGGCAAATAAATGATGCAGATCGCCTTGAGTGGAGACAATCGGGACGAGAACCTGAATAGAAGGAAGAATATGCGAATTCTAGTTGACATGGACGGCGTGCTGGCGGACTTTGAGCGCGGCTTTTTGGACGATTGGCGGGCGCGGTTCCCGGAGCGCGCGTTTATGCCCATTGAAGAACGCAACGTGTTTTACGTACAAAAACAGTATACCGAGTCGTATGGCGAAGCATATGGCGCGGATACGTGGGCGATCATGACCACGCCGGGCTACTTCCGCCGGTTGCCGCCGATTCTCGGTGGGGCGGATGCGCTCAACGCCATGCGCGATGAGGGAATCGACGTGTGGCTATGCACGTCGCCGCTGCACGAGATGCCCACCTGCGCGACAGAAAAGTTCGAATGGGTGGTGGAGCATCTGGGCGCATGGTGGACCGGGCGCATGATCATCGCGCGTGACAAAACGCTGATCCGAGGGGATATCCTGATCGATGACCGGCCCGCCCTGGCTGGTGTGGAGGAACCGCTGTGGGAGCATGTCCTCTACGATCAGCCGTACAACCGCGCGGTGACGGATAAGCGCCGCATCACCTGGGACGATTGGCGGGTGTTATTCACGGATTAATTCTGCGTTCGAGCAGTGCGAGTAATTCCTCGCGTTCATCCCCATAGGTGAGTTCAATCGCCGTGAGATAATCGCCTGCGTGGGCGGGTGTACAGGATCGCGCCAGCCGGTAGAGTATGGCGATCAGTGCGTCGTCGCGTCCGGCGGCGAGCATAACCAGCGCGAAATGGTGCAGATCGTCGTGTTTGGTCGTGGTGATGATCTGCTCGACCAGTGGGTAGAGCGCGGTGAGGCGCTGCGTGGTAATCGCGTTGACGATGCCGCCGCTTGTCACTGGCACATCGAGCGCGGCGAATTCATGCACCAAGTCAGCGTAGAGCGGGGCAGGGAAGCCGGTGGCAAGGGCTTCCAGCGCGTGGCTGACCACTTCGCCGAGTCCGCGCTGAATGAAGTCGCGTCCCTGACGCAGCACGAAAAGATAGACCGGCAAACGTTGCCTCGTATGCACGAGCGCGTTGATCGCCGTGATCGATGGCTGCCCGTTGAGCGTGGATGTGTCCGGCTCGCCCAGGAGCCGCGTGGCGACCGCGCCGCCGAGATCGCGATCCGCCGCCATGAGTCCGACGGTGGCCGCCGCCCGCAGATTTTGCGCAGTGTCTGTCACGGGTTGGTGGTAATAGGTTGCGCTGGCTTGCAGATAAAGGTCTGCGTCGTCGGGATGGCCGATAGCGGTCAACAGCCGGATGATCTGCTCGCGGATCAGGCCGCCGCGATCCTGCTTTTCATGTGCGAAGTAGTACGTGGCTTTCTCGCGCAGCGGGGCGTGGTGATCGTCGTTGAGCAGGGCGATCACATCCTCGTGCAGCAGTGCGCGCAATGCCGTATCGACGGTTTCGCGACTGCGGGTGAGGCGCAGCAGATCGAGGGCGCGGTCGCGGCGCTGAGTTGGATCGGTGGCGGCGCGCAATGCGCGGAGCAGATCGGCCTGGGTGGGGCGGGACATGGGTGGTCCTTTCGGTAGGGCGGGGTGCGGTATACTTGTGGCTGATTATTGTACCGTGTTTGCGATGGAGGAGAACTTCTTATGTTGCACGATCTTGTGACACGCACGCGCACCGTGCGCCGCTTTGACCAGTCCCACGCGATCAGCACGGAGACGCTGCGCGCGCTGGTTGATCTCGCGCGGCTGTCGGCGTCGGGCGCGAATTTGCAGCCGTTAAAATATATCCTGGTCAACGATCCGGCGACGTGTGCGCGGGTGTTTCCGGTGCTGGGCTGGGCGAGCTATCTCAAGGAGTGGGACGGTCCGGCAGAGGGCGAGCGTCCCGCCGCGTATGTCGTGCTGCTGCTGGATACGGCGATCAGCAAGCAGACGGATTGCGATCATGGCATCGCGGCGCAGAGCATCATGCTGGGCGCGACGGAGCAGGGCCTCGCCGGGTGCATCATGGCGTCGCTCAAGCGGGACGTGTTGCGCGCGGCGCTCGCGATCCCGGAGCAGTACGCGATCAAGTTGGTGTTGGCGCTCGGTAAGCCCGCCGAAACCGTGCAACTCGAAGAGGTGGGCGCGGATGGCGATACCAAGTATTGGCGCGGCGAGGACGAGGTGCATCACGTCCCCAAGCGGGCGCTGGATGAGATTATTCTGTCCCGCGACTGACGCAATTGCGTAAATGTGCCGTATGGGGCGATACTGCCCCTACGGTTGATCTCAGCAGGGGGTGAGGAGGCAGCATGATTTTCCCGACTGCCGTGGGCACAGTCGCTGCGGCGCTGCAAATCATCGACTATCTGATCAAGTTCGGGCGCTTTATGTCGTCTGATGTCGAAACTGCATTGAACCAAACGCGTGTCGAGTTGTTGGTGGTTGACCCCAGCAGTTCCGCAGAGGTTGCCGAACAGGCATTGAAACGCAACCTGAATACTGTCATGACCGAAAATGAGGCTCGTTTGGCGGAAGGTGATCTCGGACATGTGATTGAAGTTTTGAATGCAGGTTTTTTCCAGCATATGGAGGAAGCAAAAGAACGCGAGACGATACCAAACTATAGTGCCGCGCTTGGGAAACTAGTTGATGCTGTGCGGGACAAACTTTCTAGATGGGGAGGTTTCCCGGCGTGGGGCGAACAGATCTTGTTCGAAAGGAAAAAGCGTAGGGAAGAACGCGCCCTTGTGTTGCCATTACCCAACACGACACACGCGTTAAAACGATGCAACGCCTTATTCTCTGCGTTTCGTGTCAATCCGTGGGGTGCTTCAGCCTTCTTTATGAATCGGACAGGTGGCGTAATAATCACGCGAAAAGAGATCACATCTGATCGTGACTGGAGGAACACTTGTCTTTGGTTCTCGTAGGGGTAGGGCTTGCTCTACCGAGGACACCGCAAGCAGTGTCCCTACGAATTCCTCTCACTGCGCGAACGTGCCCCAGATTTGGAATGCACCCCTACGAGCGACGTTTGGAGCGGGTCGTGCCGTCGTCGCCGATCAGGGCCGCGAGCGTGGTGTCGCCTAACGGCAGTTCGCCGTCTTCGGCGCGATCCAGATCATCCAGCACACGCTGCTTCAACGCAGCCTTGAATGCGGCGCGTTCGTCGTCGTCCATCATTTCCATGAGCAGGCTCATGCGGTCCTGCGGAGTGCGCTTTGCCTTTTCGCGTGTTTCTAACGCGGTGGTGAGCATTCCCGGCAGCACGCCGAGGAAAAATGTTGCGAGGATCGCCACCAACAGCGGGATGAGCAGGCCCAAGCCTAATTCACCATTGGCGACGGCGACAATGCACACGACGCTCATCATAATCCAGATCAAGGCGACTAAGTTGGCACGCTGTTCGCTGGTCATGGTGGGAATTCCCCCTCAAAACAAAATACAATACGGTCATTGAACTATACGCACAGGGGTGGGGGACGTTGCGCAGCGTAATTCGCACACGCTGCACCACACAAAAACCCGCCTGAGTGTTCAGACGGGTTTTTTCTTGGCTGGGGGACCTGGACTTGAACCAGGAACGGCGGATCCAGAGACCGCTGTTTTGCCGATTAAACTATCCCCCAATCTCATGGGCGGCATTGTAGCATAGGGGTTTCCGCTTGGCAAGGGTTGTTTATGGGGAATTGCGCCTCTGATCTACTGCATCGAGACGCTTGATATACTCCAACCCGTCGCTCACCCGGCGCACCGTGAAGCGTGTGTTACGGTGCAGTCATTGACAGACTGCATTGGAACACAGAGTTGGACACAGAGGGAGCGTGATATCATGCAACGGTTGCTGCTGATTGGATTATTGGTTGTGGTGTTGATTGCGGGTGGTGTGGGTGTCCAGGGACAGGCGAATGCCGCCGAGATTCCCGCGCCGCACGCTGTGTTGGCGCAGGGCCATCCCAACTGTGCGGGTGTGAACGCCGCGACGCCTTCTACGCCGGAATGCGATGCGCTGATCGCCGCGCGTCCGTCGCCGAACGTAACGCCGCTGCCGGTCGATTTTGGCGTGATTAACGGTGTGACGTTTATCCGCTTTAGCGTGGATGAAGTGCCGCTGTATAACGCGCCGGATGGTGATGTGGTCGAGATGATGCCCGCTGGCTACACCTATGTGGCGGTGCGACAGTCCCGCGAGGGGTGGGCGGAAGTGCGTCCGGGGCGTTGGGTTCGCACGGAGGGCACGCGCGCGGCGCAGCCGTCCACGTTCACAGGCGTGCAGATCAATGGGCTGGACATGCCGTTCGCGTGGGTGCTGTGGAATCACTGTGGGGTGCATGTACCCGCTGGCGCGCGGGACTGTGGAGACGACGCGTATCTGCACCGTTTCGAGCGGGTCAACATCTATGCGACGGTGAACATCAGCGGGTGGGACTGGCATTTGATCGGCCCCGGTTTGTGGACCAATCAGCAGAATCTCAGCATCGTGTATCCCAACGCGCCGGAGAGCTTCGGCGGGCGGTGGGTGGCGGTGAACAACTACGAACAGAATCTCGTGGCGTATAACGGAACAACGCCCGCGATGGCGACACTGGTTTCGACCGGCATCGAAAACGACGAGTGGAATACGTGGCCGGGCACATACAGCGTGCGCTTGAAGATTGAGAACGGTCCTATGGATGGCGCGCACGGCGAGGATGACTACTACTCGCTGGATCAAGTGCCGTACCATATGTATTTCAACGGGCTGCAAGCACTGCACGGCGCATACTGGCATGACACGTTTGGCTATGTGCATAGTCATGGGTGCGTGAACCTGTCGATCAGTGATGCGAAGTGGTTGTATCACAACTGGGTGGCTGAAGGCACGACCGTATATGTTTACGACCGTGAGTAGGTGATTGGGTCATAGGGGCGCATGGGGGTTTTTATCAGTTTTTTACCCTGTTCGCGGCTGATCCCCTTTACAATACGTAAGAAGGATAAACGGTCGAGTTTGTCTCAAGGAACTGTCGTTCAAATCGTACTTGTTGTGCTGAGAATGTGTGGGGTACTGTAGTCTCTAGCGGCATCATCAACGGGGCGTTGGGTACACAGCGCAGCAGGCGATACCATCTCACAAACGCCGGACCTCTTAGCAGGTCCGGCGTTTGCTGTGGCGGGCAGATGTGCAAGCATCCGATCTGTGCTAAGATGAGGGGGGCGTGGAACCTTGCGGGGCCACTCTGTTGAAATAGCACCAACATCTATTGTATACTATCTAAAATACCTATAGACATCTAGACATTTACCTATGAGCGATCACATATTATCTCAACTGCGGGTGGATCGTGCGTCGTCAGTGCCGATGTACCAGCAAATACAACAGCAACTTGAAGATTTGATCAACGCTGGCATGTGGCGGTTGAAAGAACCGCTGCCTTCCGAAACTGCGCTCGCTGAAAAGCTGCAAATCAGCGTGATGACGGTGCGGCAGGCAATGGCACAGCTTGTCAACAAGGGACTGATCTATCGCGAAAAGGGGCGCGGCACATTTGTGATGCCCCAACCACTCGATCACCACCTGCAACGCCTCGAAAGTTTTTCCGAAGACATGCAAGCACGTAACATGCGCCCGGCGTCTGAGACGTTGGTGTTTGAATACGTGCCCGTGCCGGACCTGATCGCACCGCGATTAGACCTCGCGCCGGGGACCGAAGTGCTGCACCTCAAGCGGCTGCGGCTGGTCGATACCCGTCCGGTGGCGGTGCATGACGCGTATGTGAATCGCACCGGCATCACGCGTGACGAACTAGAGCAGCGCGGGTCGTTGTATCAGGTGTTGGAGCAACTGGGCGTGGAGATGCTGGAAGGCGATGAAACGCTCGAAGCCGTCACCGCCGATCCCCCGTTGGCGGGGCTGTTAGAAACGCGACCTGGTGCGCCGATCCTCAAGGCCACGCGGTTGACGTGGGATCGCAGCCATACACCGCTGGAACACGTCGTGGCGTTGTATCGCGCCGACTTCTACCGCTATACCGTGCGGCTGCGGCGGTGAGAAACAACGTTCAACTTTCTCGATTGAAATGTCTTTCGTCCGATCAATAGAGTGTTTTCAGGAGTAGAAACAATGCGCAAGGGACTTGGACTGTTACTTGTAGTGATGTTGTTAGTGTCTGGTGGGATGTTTACGCCGCGCGCCGAGGGGCAGGGTGATCTCGCCGTTGCGCTGATCATCTCGCAGGGCGGCTTGGGTGATCGTTCGTGGAACGACTCGGCGTTTGCCGGGTTGACGCTGGCGGCGGCTGAGTTAGGCGTAGACGTGTTCCCGATTGAGTCGCAGGACCCGGTTGGCGAGGCGGAACAACTGCTGCGCACGGCGGCGGAAGCGGGCTTCGATCTGGTGATCACGCTGGAATACAGCCACTTCGAGCCGTTGGCCCGTATCGCGCCGGACTATCCCGACACGACCTTCGCGATTGTGAATGTGGTGGTGGAAGGTCCGAACGTGGTGTCGATCATGTTCGACGAGCATACCGGGTCATTCCTCGCGGGCGCGATGGCTGGCTTGGTCACGCTCGACGATACCATTGAACAGACCAACGGCGACAACGTGATCGGCGTAATCGGCGGCTACAAATCTGCCGGGATCGACGTATTCCTGTATGGCTATTTGCAGGGCGCGTGCGCGGTGAACCCGGACATCGAGGTGCTGATGGCGTATTCCAACGACTTCGCTGACCCGGCGAAGGGGCGCGAGATGGCGTTGGCGATGTACGAAGAAGGCGCGGATGTCGTGTTCCAGGTGGCGGGTGGCACAGGCGCAGGCGTGATCGAAGCCGCGAAGGATGAAGGTTTCTTCGCCATCGGTGTGGACAGCGATCAGGACTATCTCGCGCCAGGTAACGTGCTGACCAGTATGCTCAAGCGCGTGGATGTGGCCGTTTACGAAACCATCGCGGCGGAGTTGGCGGGCACGCTTGAGGGCGGCTCGATACTGCAATATGGGTTGGATGTGGGCGGTGTGGGGATCACTGAGATGACCTACACGCGCCACATTGTGCCCGCCGAATATCAGGCGCAAGTGGCCGCAATGGAAGACGCGATCCTCGCGGGCGAGTTGGAGGTGGTTGATATCCGCATGCTGGACGAGGAGACCTTCGCCATTGTGGACGGCAGCCCGACGTGTGGCGGCGTGGATGCGCTCCGTAACGCGTTAGGGTTGGGGCCGGCGCGCGAGGGCGATTGGTAGAGCGCGCGTTTTTGTTGAGGAATGACTGTGATATTTTGTGGGGGCGTATAACCCTGGGTAGGACTACAAAATAACGTGATTGGCGCATGTTAGCCCCTATTCCCCCCATACCCCCGCGTGATTTGCGATCACGATCCCGCAGGCGGAGAAAGAGGGGAGCAAGCACGCAGTTAGGCCCCTCTCCGCTTGCGGGGAGGGGGCGCGAACAAGTTCGCGTTGGGGGAGGGGCAAACTCGCGATCACGTTATTCTGTGCGGAGCTACCATAACACTGCGCCCCTGCGTTTGTCCTGGGATAACACATCTATGCCCTCCGTACAGATGACCGGCATCACGAAATACTTTCCCGGCGTAGTCGCCAATGACAGCGTCGATTTTGATGTGCGGGCGGGCGAGATTCACGCGTTGGTGGGCGAAAACGGCGCGGGGAAATCCACGCTGATGAAAATCCTGTACGGTATGCAGCGCCCCGACGCCGGACAGATCACGCTGGACGGGCAGCCGGTGACGATCCCCAACCCACAGGCGGCGATCCGCCTGGGTATCGACATGGTGCATCAGCACTTCCAACTTGTGCCCTCGCTGACTGTCGCAGAGAATGTCGCGTTGGGGCACGAACCACGTCGCGGTGGATTATTCGTGGATCGTGCTGCGATGCACGCGCGCGTGCATGAACTTTCCGAGCGCTACGGGCTGCGCGTGGATCCAGCGGCGACGGTGCGCGATCTGTCGGTGGGCGTACAGCAGCGTGTGGAGATTCTTAAGCTGCTGTATCGTGAGGCACGGCTGTTGATTCTGGATGAACCCTCGGCGGTGCTGACTCCGCAGGAGGTTGAAGACCTGTTTGACGTGCTGCGGCGTTTGGTCGAGGCCGGGCGCACGGCGATCTTCATCACGCACAAGCTGCGCGAAGTGATGGCGATCTGTGATCGTGCGACGGTGTTGCGTGGTGGGCGTGTCGTCGGCTCGGTGACGGTTAGCGATACGGAGCCGGAAACCATCGCGGCAATGATGGTCGGGCGCAGCGTGGAAGCGGTGCGGCGTGCGGCGGCTGAAGTCCCGACAGACGCGGAGCCGAGTCTGCAAGTGCGCGACTTGCATGTGCGCGATGATCGCGGCCTGCCTGCGGTGCGCGGCATGACGTTTGAGGTTCGCGTGGGCGAGATTGTCGGATTGGCGGGCGTGGAGGGCAACGGGCAGCGCGAACTCATTGAGGCGCTGGTGGGTTTGCGAAATCCAACTGAGGGCGCAATTAATTTACGGTATGATGAGATCACGACATGGTCCCATCGCCGCCGCCGCGCGTTAGGGATGGCGATTATCCCCGAAGATCGCACGCACGAAGGGCTGAGTCCCGACTCAACGCTGATGGACAACCTCACCGCGACACGTTATCATGAAGCACCGTTGTCAGTGGGCGGTGTGCTTCGCGTAGGGCGGATGCGTGATGCGGCACAGCGCGCGATTGATGCTTTTGATATTCGAGTGCGTGGGCCGCAGGTACGCGTGCGGACGCTCAGCGGTGGCAACGCGCAAAAGGTGGTGCTGGCGCGCGAGTTGGCGGAAACGCCCGCTGTATTGATCGCGGCACAGCCCACGCGTGGTTTGGATGTGGGTGCGACGCAGTTTGTGCATAGCGAACTGCTGCGGCTGCGCGCGGCGGGCACAGGGATTTTGCTCGTGTCGGCGGACCTGGACGAATTGCTGGCGTTGGCGGATCGGTTGGTGGTGGTGTTTGAGGGGCAGTTGGTGGGACAGCTTGGCGCGGACGACGCGACGCGCGAACGGCTGGGGCTGCTCATGGCGGGGCGACCCGATCAGGTCACGTGGGCGTGATAGTGGCGTGATCAAGCGGGCGGGGAGCCGGAAATAGACGGTTAGGCCGAGGAATTGCATGCGCATATTGTATGTTGAAGATGCGCTGTTGAATCTGTGTTTGGTGGAACGCATCGCGCGTATGGGTGGTCACGATATCATTCACTACACCTATGCCGAACACGCACTTGAACATTTCGAAGAAGCGCGCGCGGATATCGCACTTGTGGATATCCGGTTGGATGGCCCCATGAGCGGGATCGACCTCGTGATGGAACTGCGTAGTGCGGGCTACACGTTGCCGATTATCGCGATTACGGCGCTCGCAAGCAACGACGTGCGCGACCGCTGTCTCGCGGCAGGCTGCACCGAGTATTTCACCAAGCCGTTGCCGGTGCGCTAGTTGGTGCGGTTGCTGGATAAATATCAACAGCAGTTTGCAGCGCGTACCGACAATGAAGCAGGAGCCGAAGCGCGCTAAGCTAGGGTTGACTCATTCTAGCGATATTATCACCGCAGAGTGCGCAGGGGACGCAGAGGAACAACAAAAAACAAGAGAAGAACTCTTTTTTTCTCTGCTTTTTCTCCGCGCTCTCCGCGCCCTCTGCGGTTAGATTTGTATTTGAATGATTCAGCCCTACGCGCTAAGCAAGCAGTCGTTAGCCTTTTGCTAATTGCTAAAATCGCTAGTACGAGTTGCTCTGCGCGTATGTATATGGGGTGTTACCGTAGGAAAATTGCGCGTGTTGGCAGCGCGCATTTTCTACCGGATTAAATCTCTATAGATTTGTGCGATTTGTGTAGGGACATCATATGTTTGGACAACGCACGTCGCTGCCCTATTGGTGGGTGGCCCCGATTTTGCAGGGCAAAGGTGATCCGCTGTTAGGCGTGATACTATGGGCCGTGATCGGGGCAGCGCTGATCGCAGCGTTGTATGTCAACCGAGGCCGTCGCGCGTGGGGCGGGGTGCTGCTCGGCGCGGTGGTGGGCGGCGTAGGTGGCGTGTTGAGCCTCGCCCCGCTGTGGTTTGTACTGTTGCCCGCGTTGGCACGGCGCTGCCCGCAATGCAACGTGCTGAATCGCTCCGGCGCAGCGACATGCAGCGGGTGCGCTAATACATTCACGGAACAACCGCGCGCGGAATCCACCTTCGCCGGGCTGAGCAACCTCGCCCGCGTCATTATTACCCTGGAACTCGCATTATTGGTGGGCGGGATCGTGCTGGAATTCTCCGGCAAGGACGCGCTCGACACGTACCGCGTACTGTTCGAGTGGGCGCTGGGCACAGAACGCGCGCGCGCTAATTCAATGCTCGCCGCCACGCCGATTATTTTCACCGGACTGGGCACGGCGATTGCGTTCCGCGCGGGCATCTTCAACGTCGGCGTCGAAGGCTCGCTGTATATGGGCGCGCTGGCGGCGGCCTGGGTCGGCTTCACGTTCACAGGCTGGCCGGGACTGCTGTTGATCGCGTTTGCGTTCGTGCTGGCGGGGTTTGTCGGTGGGCTGTGGGGCCTGATTCCAGGCTATCTCAAGGCGCGGCTGCGCGTGGATGAGGTGGTCACGACAATCATGTTCAACTATGTGGCGATTGAGTTCACCGCCTACATGGTGCAGAGTGGGCCGTTCTTCGTGCCCGGTATGGCGAACGCGATGTCCGAAACTGTCGCGGAACAGGCGCAGCTTCCCCGGCTGGTCGAACGGTCGCAGTTCAATAGCAGCTTTTTCGTGGCGCTGGCGTGCGTTGTGATCGTGATGTTCCTGATGCAGCGCACGACGCTGGGCTTTGCGACGCGGCTGGTCGGTGACAATCCGCTGTTCGCGCGGTGGTCGGGTGTCATGGTCGGCGCGACGATCCTCAAGGTGATGTTCGTCAGCGGGCTGCTCGGCGGACTCGCGGGGGCGGGGCAGGTATTGGGCGTGCATTACAACTTCTCGGCACGTTTTTCGCGTGGCTTCGGCTTTGATGGCATGGCGATTGCATTGCTGGCGCGAAATTCCCCGGTGGGCGTATTGATCGGGGCGCTGCTGTTTGGCGCGCTGCGCAGCGGCGGCACGACGATTGAGGTGTTTACCGACGTACCGATTGATCTGGTGGACATTGTGCAGTCGTTGATTATCTTCTTCGTGGCGATTGACCTCAGTTTGGACTTCCTGGGGCGGCGGCAGAAGAAAGAAATCCGGGAACACGAAGAAGTTAGCCTCTCCCCCTAGCCACAGGTGGAGAGGGGGAATCGGTCGCGCGGTTTTCTCCCCCTCTCCGCGCGTGGAGAGGGGGCGCGTGACCTGCGGTCACGTTGGGGGTGAGGTAAATTAACGGGCACACATCAAACTTTTGTTGTCCTCTGCGGTGAGAAGGTTTTTTGGAGGGATTAGGTCTGTGGACCTCATGAATCTGGCGGCGGCAACGCTGCGCATCTCGGCCCCGCTGTTGATGGTCGGCATGGCGGGCCTGCTGAGCTATCAGGTCGGGCTGATCAACATCGCGCTGGAAGGTATGATGCTCGCTGGGGCGTTTGGGGCGGCGGTCGGCGCACACGAAACCGGCTCGTCATGGGCGGGCGTGCTGATCGGGATGATCACGGGCGGCGTGTTGGGCGCGCTGTTTGCGCTCGCAGTGATCACGCTGCGCGCGAATCTGATCGTCGCGGGGCTGGCGCTGAACTTTCTCGCGGCGGGCGGCACAGCCTATATAATGGACATTCTCTACGATCAGAGCGGCACGTTCACGCCAGAGGGAGCCGAGAAGCTGCCGGTGTTTGATCTGCCACTGATCGAAGACCTTCCGTACCTGGGCGAGGTTGTCTCTGGGCATTCGCCGCTGGTGTATGCGTCGTGGGTGCTGATCCCGCTGACTTCGCTGCTACTATACCGCATGGTGATCGGTGGGCACATGCGCGCGGTCGGCGAACATGCAGACGCGGCACGTTCGGCGGGCATTTCGGTGTGGCGCACACAATACATCGCGCTCATCCTGGGCGGGATGCTGTGCGGATTGGGGGGCGCGCATCTGGCGGTCGGCGATCTGCTGCAATTCCGCGAGAGGATGACTAACGACCGGGGTTTTATCGCATTGGCGGCGGTCTATTTTGCGGCAGCGCGGCCCCGTTTGACGGCGGTGGCGTGCATTCTGTTCGGCTTTTTTGAGGCGCTGCAATTCCGGCTGCAACTGCGCGACACTGTGTTCCCGAACGAGTTTTTGCAGATGTTGCCCTACCTGATGGTGGTGTTGGCGCTGGTGGTGATGTCGGCACGTACTGAGTGGCGCAAGGGTTGGTAGGCAAACCTCACCCCCCGGCCTCCTCTCCCGGCCAAGGCGCTTGCTGCGCAAGCATTGGAGAGGGGGAACTCACGTGACTGCTTCGTCTTTGCGCGCGTGGGATCGTAACCGTAAGCGATACGGGTACGTAGGGGCGCTGCTTTGCCGCACCCGCTAAAGAGGCTGCGAGTCGAGGGCCGTTTCACGGTCCGGCTT
>CBEVZO010000018.1:0-14476 GCA_965554365.1 uncultured Anaerolineae bacterium | reverse complement strand
TTTCCCATTGTTGATCAGCATCAGTGTGTCATAGTGTGTCGCCGCCTGGACCAGATTGTGCGTCGCGAGCAGCACGGCGACGCCTTCTTCGCGCAGCACGTCCAACACCTGGAAAATGTCATTTTCCGCTGTGGCATCCACTCCGCTGAACGGCTCATCGAGCAGTAGCACACTCGCTTGCTGCGCGAGTGCGCGCGCCACAAACACGCGTCGCCGCTGCCCCCCGCTGAGTTCCCCGATCTGCCGCTTGCGCAGATGCCACATGCCCACGCGTTGCAGCGCGTCACGTACTGCGATGCGATCCCGTCGGCGCGGTGGCAGCACATAGCCGATCTGTCGCGCGCGGCCCATCATGACCACGTCCCACACCGTCGCGGGGAAATTGAAGTCGATCAGTTCATGCTGCGGCACATAGCCCACCATCGCATGACTGTCTTTGCATGACGCGCCCAGGATCGAGATCGTGCCGTGATGCGGCAGCAATCCGACCAGTGCCTTAAACAACGTGGACTTGCCCGCGCCGTTCGGCCCCACAATGCCGATACGTTCGCCTTCACGCACATCAAAGGTGAAGCCTGTCAGTGCGCGGTGGCCGTTGTAACCCGACGACAAATCGCGCACCGTCAACACCAGCGCTGCGTCATCGCGAGTAGCCCGCGTGGTCGCAGGCGCACTAGCCGCTGCGGGTAGTGCTGTCATATCTGCCATGCTCACACCTCGTCCACGTCATGATCATTCTGTTGGCAGTCCGCGCACAGCCCGGAGATTTCCAGCCAGTGCCCGGTCACGGCGTAACCCGTGCGCTCTGCGACGTGTTGCAAGAAATCACCCAACGCGCAGCCCACAATCTCCACGACCGCATGACACTGCTCACAAACGACGTGGTGCGTGTGTCCCGGCGTCGCCAGCACATAGCCGTGACAGCCGCCTATGACATGCACAGGGCGCACCAGTCCGATCTGCTCCAGAATTCCCAGCGTGCGGTAGACCGTCACCAGCCCCAACTCAGCATACTCTGCTTGCCCACAGGTGAGAACCTCGGCGGGCGACAGCGGTTTATGCGCGTGCATCAATGCGTGCAGAATCGCGCGGCGGGGCTGCGTTAGCTTGTAGTGGTGCGCGCGTAATTCCTGCGCGAGCGTCTCGAAATCGGTTGCCATACTGTGTCCTAATTGAAAACTATTGTCAATTCGCGATTCTAAACAGCGCGGCGGGTGATGTCAAGGGGGAAGACAGGAGACAGCGAGCAGTTTCAGTCATCAGCGAGAAGCGTTGCAGACGATGCGGGCCATTGCCAATGGTATTCCCACAACAGAATGTCATGTGGTGTGAAGTGGTCGGCGGGAGTATGCAGGATGATACTACGCAGGCCAGAGGAAGCTAGGGTACACTGGGTAACATGGTGGCGGACTGGATGCGCCATGCACAACTCACGCGGGAGGTGCTGTACAACATTATTTGCATTGCACTGCGGCGCAGCGACATGATGCTACTCAAAATATTTTGATGCTGTGCCAGAAAATGAGTTTACGAACTGTTGTTTATGAGGGAGTTTTTTATGTCCGAATCGCATACGATTACCCACGATGTGATCGTCGTTGGGGCCGGGCTGGCGGGCACATGGGCCGCCATGATTGCCAGCCAGCAAGGTGTGACCGATGTCGGGGTACTATCCAAGCTGCACCCGCTGCGGTCGCACAGCGGCGCGGCGCAGGGCGGGATCGCTGGCGCGCTCAATAACGTGCGTCCGGTCGCGGGCACAGGTCCGCGCGGACCGCTGGAGCAAATCCCCCCCGGTGACGACCCGATCGATAGCTGGGAACTGCACATGTTCGACACCATCAAGGGGTCGGACTGGCTGGGCGACCAGGATGCTATCGAGATCATGGTCAAGGACGCCATCGACATCGTGTACACCTACGAGCATATGGGCTGTGTTTTCAGCCGTACCCCTGACGGACGCATCGCCCAACGGCGTTTTGGCGGTCACAGTGTCCCCCGCGCGAACTTCGCCGCTGACTGGACCGGCCACGTTCTGCTACACACGATCCACGAACAAGCCCTGAAGAACGGCGTCAAGTTTTACGCCGAATGGGTTGCGCTGGACCTGATCGTGGAAGGCAACGTTTGCAAGGGCGTCGTGGCGATGAATATCTACACCGGCGAACTGTTCACGATGCGCGCGAAAGCCGTCATGTTCGGCACTGGCGGCTACGGGCGCGCGTGGAAGATCACCTCCAACGCCCTCGCAAACACGGGCGACGGCGTGGCGATTGCCTACGACGCGGGCGTCCCGCTGATGGACATGGAATTTGTACAGTTCCACCCCACCGGGCTGTACCAACACGGCATCCTGATGAGCGAGGCGTGTCGCGGTGAGGGCGGGTATCTCACCAACGCCAACGGCGACCGCTTCATGGAGAACTACGCGCCGGACAAGATGGAACTCGCCCCGCGCGATCTCGTGAGCCGCTCCGAGCAAACTGAGATCGACGAGGGACGCGGCGTCGGCGACGACGGGCAGGGTATCTATCTCGACATGACCCACCTGGGCCGCGAAAAGATCATGGAGCGTCTGCCGCAAGTGCGCGATATCGCACTCAAATTCGCGGGCGTGGACATCATCGACGGGCCAGTCCCGATCCAGCCGACCGCGCATTACAGCATGGGCGGCATTCCGGCAGATGTCAACGGGCAGGTGATCGCGGACGCCGCCGGAAATCCGGTGATCGGTTTCTATGCGGCGGGTGAATGCGCGTGCGTCAGCGTGCATGGCGCGAATCGTTTGGGCACGAACAGCTTGCTCGGCGCATCCGTGTTTGGACGGCGCGCGGGCTTCGCCATTGCGGAGTTCGTCAAGGGCGGGGCGGAGTTGCAGCCAGTTGAGGGTGATCCGACCGCACGCAGCCGGGGGCGCATTGAGCGCTTCACTAGCGACGCGTCGGACGGCAAAGACGAGTCGTGGGCGCAGATCGCGCGGGAACTCAAAGAGTCGATGACGCTGAACGTTGGCATCTACCGCGAGGAGGAAAAGCTCAAGGTCGCGCTGGCGGAAATCAAGCAGTTACAGGAACGCTTCCTGCGGGCGCGCGTGATGGATAAATCCAAGCGCTTCAACACGGACGTGCTGGGTGCAATTGAGACGGAAAATCTGCTCACGTTCAGCGAGGTGATCACGGCGAGCGCGTTGGCTCGCACGGAGAGTCGTGGCGCACACTCGCGCACCGACTATGTGAAGCGCGACGATCAAGATTGGATCAAGCACACGGTCGCGCACAAGACCGCTGACGGTCCGGCGCTGAGCTACAAAGACGTGAACATCGACTGGGAGAAGCACCCGCCCCAGGAACGGAAGTATTAAGTTTTACAGTCAGCAGTTAACAGTTTTCAGTTCAAAGCACCGGTGAATACCACTCTGTTTTCTGACAATTGATCACTGTGAACTGATCACTTTTTGCTCGGAGGCAATAAATATCTTATGGCAACTAACGGTTCTTCGCCTACGGTGACGATCCGCATCCAGCGCTTTAACCCGGATGTGGACGCCAAGCCGTATCTGAAAGACTACCAAATCAAAGCGACGCCGGGGAAGACGATCCTCGACGCGCTGCACGAGATCAAAGAGGAGCAAGACGGCAGCGTGACGTTCCGGCGTTCGTGCCGCCACGCGATCTGTGGAAGCTGCGCGATGAACGTCAACGGGCACAACATGCTCGTGTGCGACTCGCCGCTGTGCGATTTCATTGATCGCCAGAATCGCGTCACGATCCGCCCGCTGCCGTATCTGCCAGTCATCAAAGATTTGGTCGTAGATCGCACCGCGTTCTGGGAACAGTACCAGCGCGTAAAGCCCTGGCTGATCCCGCCGGACAACGTGCCGGAAAAAGAATTCCGCATGAGCGCCGAGGAAGTCGAAGCGCTGCAACATGCGGAACACTGCATCATGTGTGGCGCGTGTTACTCGGCGTGTCAGGTGATCGCGTTGACGAAGCAGTACATTGGCCCGCACGCGCTGTTGAAAGCGTTCCTGCGTGTGCTGGACCCACGCGACGCTGCGCCCGCCGCCCGCCTGGACGATCTCGCGCAGGGCGATGGTGTGTATCGCTGCCACACGATCTTCAACTGCATTGACGCTTGCCCGAAGGAACTCAACCCGACGAAGGCAATCGAGACGCTGCGCAAGTTGGCGATGAAGCGGCAAGCGTTTGAGGCCGCGCGCAAAGAGCGTCAGCAGCAGCTTGATCAGCCAGTTACCACGCCTTAGACGCGTGCAAACTTAGAGTTTGGAAAAGGAGATTCTTTGATGTATCGCAGTACGGGATTTATCTCGTTTGTGCTGCGCCGTCTCACCGGGGTGCTGTTGGTGATCTACCTGTTTATGCACATGTGGGTGATCGGCGGCATCAACAGCGGCGAGGCGACGTTTAACGACCGCATGGACTTTCTCGGCACGCCCTTGTTCCATGTGCTGGAAATTGGACTGCTGGCGGCGGTGATCTATCACGGCTTCGATGGCATTCGCTTGCTGATGGTGCATTACTTCGACGTGACCGAGTACCGCAAAAGCTTGTTTTACGCAGCGTTTGCCGTCTCGGTGATCCTGACCATCGTCGGCGGTTTGCCGATGTTGCTGTTCGCGCTGGAATAGGGGAGAAGCCCAATGCGAATTTTCTTAATGCAACGCATCAGCGCCATTGCGCTGTTGGTCTTCTTGACGCTGCACATGGTCGTGGTGCATTATCCGCCGGGGCACATCGACGCGAGCCGCGTGCTGGAACGCCTCGAAAACCCGGTGTGGAAAGCGATTGACGTCGCGTTTCTGTTCTTCGTGCTGCTGCACGCGCTCACTGGGGCGTACATGGTGATCACGGACGTGGAGCGTTTCAACGTTTTCCGGCGTGGACTGGCGTGGGTGTCGGTCGTCGCCGGGGCGCTGTTATTCATCTACGGCACGCAGACGATCCTGGCGTTTTAGTGTGATTTCTGTAGGGGGCGGTTTGTTAGTTTACCTCACCCCCCGGCCCCCTCTCCACGCGCGGAGAGGGGGAGAAAATCGCGCGACCAAGTTCCCGCTCCGCTTGCGGGGAGGGGGCGCGAACAAGTTCGCGTCAGGGGAGGGGCAAACTCGCGATCACGTTATTCTGCGGAGCTACCGATTGCGCGGGGGAGCTAACCTTTTCTCTCCATCACGCTACCGTTTGAGTCTGGTTCGGGTTACGTGGCAAAAGTGCCTGTTTTTCTCGCTCACTATGGCGCGCGGGGAAAAATCTTGTACACTGGGAGTAGATTTCGGGCCACAGGGAGCGCGCAAGATTGCTATGGAAGCACTCAACCGGCAAGAACGACAGACCCTACGCCGCATTCAATCCTATTTGCAGACGGCGTTGTTAGATATGCAGGTAGTCGTGGAACAACTGGGCACGGTGGATGTGTATTTTCACCCTACCAACCCAGACCCCTTCTTGAACTGCGCCACCCCGCACAAGGGCGTAGCCTGGGTACGCCGCGATGATCTCAACGGAGCATTTATCGGCCTGGAACGCCTGGGCCGTGATCCGCGCCTGACATTTCAGGATGCGTTGTTCCCCGCTGCATTCCAACAACAGCTTAAGCTGATGGGGCTGTATCTCGAAAATGTGCGGATGGTGATGGTCTACCAACCGATCTGCGGCCCGGTTCCCAATGACGAAATCCTCTTTGGCTGCCTGCCGGGATCGTTCAACCCCGATGTGCAGATCACAGTGGCGACCGACGCCGCGATGTTGGGGGCATGGCTGCGCGTGTTCCGCGCGGGCTACTTCAACACGGATGCACTGGCCGTCGAGCCGGAGATGGTCCAAGCCTTGGTGCGGGCCGTTGACAGTGGACGCAACCTGTTCGTACTTTCGCATTACCAGGGCACACCGCTCGGTGCAGCGCGCATCGGGATACGCAACACCACCGCCGAACTCGAAGCCGTCGTCACCACCCCATTGTGGTATGGCATGGGGCTTGAGGACGCAATGATTGCGACTGCCGTGCGTGAAGTGGAAACACATGGCTGCAACACCATCTTCACGATCCAGCCGCCGGAGGAATACATGCGTGTCTTCCGCCGCCTGGGGTTTGAGGAACTCACACGTGTGCTAACTTACCGCCTCGCACCGAATGCGGAACCCGCGATATGAGGTGATACGTGCGGCTTGCCCATTCAGGGCTGCCAACGCTCAACAAGCAATAAAAACCGGCGACTCCGTGTAGAGTCGCCGGTGCGTTTTTAACTAATATGTGGTGCGCGATTTAGCGCTTAGTCAACATCTTGCTCGACTTCGCCGCCGCCTTCGACTTCGCCGCCGCCTTCGACTTCGCCGCCGCCTTCGACTTCACCGCCGCCCTCGACTTCGCCGCCGCCTTCGACTTCGCCGCCGCCTTCGACTTCACCGCCGCCCTCGACTTCACCGCCGCCTTCGACTTCGCCGCCACCTTCGACTTCACCACCGCCTTCGACTTCGCCGCCACCATCATGACCGCCGCCACCGTGACCGCCGCCACCGCGACCGAAGCCACCGCCCCGAACGTGGTTGTTCAGGTCCAGGACGCCCAGCTCCACCAGGACGCTGCTGGCAACTTCTTCGCCTGTCGCAAGGCTGTAAGCGACCGTGAGACCATCTGCGCCGAGCCAGTAGCCCATCGGCGTCACCAGCGCTTCGAGACGGCCCTGCTGCACAGCCAGGAGTGCGTCATCGCTGCCGTCGAACCCGACCACCGCCAGGTTGAACTGACGGGTGATAATCCCGGACTCAATCGCGGGCAGGGTCAGCGCAGCATTAATCGCAGCCACACCGTTGATTTCCTGGTCGCGGAGCATCGCAGTGAAGGTATCAATGAAGGCTTCGCGATCCATCTCGGCAGTGTCCAACTGGATCACCGTCACGGATGCACACTCATCTGTCATCGTGCTGCGGAAGCTCGCACTACGGGCCTGTGCGACCACGTCATCCGCCGCCGCGACGAGTTCCACGACAGTTCCCTCGCCCTCAAGCACCGTGCATAGACGGTCAGCCGCCAATGCGCCACCCTGTGCTTCGTTCGCTACTACGCTCACAGCGACTTCTACGCCCGCAGCGGCAGCGTCTGCGTTCAGCAGCACCACCGGCACGTCAGCGTCATTCGCCAGCGCTACAGCGTCCGCGCTGGCCTGTGCATCGATCGGGCTGAGGATCAACACGTCGATGCCTTCCGCCAGAAGATCGGCGACATTGGCCTGTTCCGTGTCTGGATCGTTATCCGCTGATGCTACCAGCAATTCCACACCCAGATTGTCTGCTGTTGCCACTACACCGTCGTGCATGTTGCCGTAGAATGTTGTTTCCAATGTCGGCAGTGACAGCCCCACTTTTACCGTTTCCTCTGCGCTTGCTGGACTGGCCTGCGCCAACGGCAGAGCCGCCAGCATCAGTACAGCAACAACAACCACATTGAACAAGCTGCGCTTCATGGTTTTCTCCTTAGCCACAAACGATAGGCATACTTCTATTATGGTTTATGTCGATAATTTCAGCGCATATGCGTCGCATAATGGCGCATTTTTATGAATCTATAATAAGTCATCTGACCTGCGTTGCGCAATATGTGCGGAGACTAATTTGTTTTCTTTTACAAAAATCAATATTGTAAAGAGCAATACAGCCACGGACAAACAGTCATGAAAACAGGCGGGACAGTCGTCTATCCCGCCTGTGGTGTTGAGGCGTTGATGCCGCGCTATTCTGCGCCAGTAGCCTCTGCTTCCTCGGCTTCTTCACACGGCGTGAGCTTGTAGATATCGCGTTGGCGACAGGTCAACTCTGGCACATAGCGATTATCCCTGGTCCACTGTACCAACGTATCCAGGCTGCGCAGTTCCACGTCCCACAGACGCAAGATCGTGTCTATACCGCCGGTCAGCAACCCCGTACGATCCGGGGTGACCGCGACGCCCCACACGGCAGAGTCTACCGTGATCTGGTATACGGGCAACTCCGTGTCGATATCCCACACGCGAATAGTGTGATCTTCAGCATAACTGATGATCTGCGTGCCGTCAGCCGCGAAGAACGCGCCGCGCAGTGATTCGGTGTGTCCTTCCAACGCTTGCACCAACGCACCGGTCGCGGCGTCCAGAATGTAAATGAACGAGTCCTTTGAGGCGACCAACAAACGGGTGTCATCCGGGCTGAACGCCACCATCGCGACACCGCTGCCGCTCACCTCCTGCTCGATGGCGATGTCGGCAGGCCCCCACACAGCGGGATCGTCTGCTGCGAGGTTCCACAGCACGAGTTCCGGGTCTTCGGTATCACCGCCGGAGAACAACAGCGACCCATCCGCGTTGAAGGCCAAGGCGCTGATACCCACATCGGTATAGAACTCTTCCGCGTCTTCCGCTTCCACCTTATCGAACTGGCGCACCATCTCACCCGTTGCGATATCCCAGATGATAATCGTAGCGTCACGCGAGCCAGTAGCGACCCATTGCCCATTGGGGTGGAACGCCGCCGACCAGGGCATCCAGGTGTGGCCCTTGAGTTCATGTACGATCTCGCCCGTCTCGATGTTCCATAACCACAGATGGACGTTGTCGAGTTCGTCATCTTCCACGCCGTTGCTATCGCCAATCACAGCGAGCCTACCAGCGGGGCTAATCGCCAGCGCCGTGACGTAGGTCTCGTACTCTACCAAACCATCAAACTGACCGATTTGGTCACCGGACGCGATATCCCACATGCGCACAGTGGAGTCAGGCGACCCCGAAAGGATCGTGGTTCCATCGGGGCTGACCACGATTTTCTCGATCTGGTCGGTGTGGCCCCAGAAGCGCTGTATCTCTGCGCCGTTCTTGATATCCCAGATGCGTAACGTTTCATCGCCTGACGACGAGATGATCTGGTTACCGTCCGGGCTAAACGAGGCTTCTTCCACAAACGCGGTATGCCCGTTGAAAGTGAACAACTCCACGCCGCGTTCGAAGTCCCACAAGCGCACGATATTGTCGTCCCCGCTGCTGAGCAGCAAACGACCATCGGGGGCGAATTTCACGCATTTCACCCAGCCGCCATGTTCCCCCAGCAGCAGCAGTTGCTCGGCGGTTTCTGCGTCCCATACGCGGATCGTTTGGTCGCCGCCGCCACCGGAAACGATACGTGTGCCGTCAGGATGATAGGCGATGCTGGCGACCTTGTCGGTGTGCCCGAAGAAGATGCGCACCAGTTCGCCGGTTGCCATATCCCACATATACAGGTTTTTGTCGTAGCTTACCGAGACTACATTTTGCCCATCGGGGCTGATGGCGCTCTCGCGGATGTTACCGGCGCTGCCCTCGATCTCGTCTTCGGTTTCGGCGTCGTCGGTAGGCGTTTGCCATACCATCTCGCCAGTAACGATGTTCCACAGGATCAGCGTATCATCGTCAGACGATGTGATAACCAGATTCGGGTCCAGCGGGCTAAAGTCGATATCGCGCACGTCGTCGGCGTGGCCTTCGATCTCCTCAGTTTCGGCGTCATCCGGTGGTGAATGCCACAGCATCTCACGGCTTTCCAGGTCCCACACGATCAAGCGTCCGTCACGCCCACCAGAAAGAACGAGCGTCCCGTCCGGCGAGAAACGTACACGGCGCACAAACCCGTCGCTGTGCCCTTCGAGTTCTTCTGTTTCGGGATCGTCGGCGGGGAATTCATAGACCAGTTCGCCGGTGGCGACATCCCACAACGTCAGCGTGCCGTCCCGGTTGGCGTTGAGGACCAGATGGCCGTCCGGGTGATAGACCACTGAGAGCATGAACCCGCGCCCGACATCAATCAAGCGGTGTGTGCCAGGGGTCAGTGCCGCCTGGGAGAGGATGAACTGTGATTCGACCGGCGGATCGGTGATTTCGACGCCGTAGAGCGCCAGCCGGATCGCCAGATCGTTGTTGGTCTTGATGTACTCTGTCTGCGCGCTGGCAGCGAGACGCAGGCTGTCGTTAACTTCAGCGCTGCGCTCGGCGATCACGCGTTGCGCGTCCGCGATCTGCCGCTGTTCTTCGGCGACTTCCGCGTTATGCACAGCGGTCGCGCGCTGATCCTCTGCGTTTTCGCGTTCGTCTTCCGCGATGCCGCGCTGCTCCTCGGCCACGTCGCGGGAGTCTTCGGCTTCCTGCTTCTGCGTGTTCGCGTAGAGTGCCAGGATAATGCCAATCACCGCAGCGACAGCCATCACCGCTGCCAACACGGTCAGGATTTGTTTGTTACGCTGTTCGAGCGCCGCCTCACGTGCCTGCCGCAGACGTTCTTCTTCTTCCAGTCGTTCGCGCTCGGTGACACTGATCTGTACATACTTGATTTCTTCCTGAATCAGCGCAATTGTGGCGTGTGCGACCAACTGCTCGAACTGCGTCAGGCGCATCCCTCGCGCCAGGAAGCTAGGATCGCGGCCCTGTTTCTGCCACTCATCGTTAGCAACCGCCAACCGCCGTTGGAGCAGGATGTCTTCGCGGTTGTCGTCCAGCCAATTCCGCAGCCGGTCCCACTTGCGGATCAACGCCTCGTGCGCGACCGCCAGCGTGGGAATACGCGTTTCGGGATCGGCGTCGGAAGTCAGCAAGCGGAACTTGGTCAGCAGATCGAGTACATCGCGGATGACAGTGTCGTCTGCGTCCCCGGCCAGCGCAAGCAGTTCGGTGATCAGCGTGCGCCGCCGCGTGTCCTGCGCGCCTTCGCCCAAGGTGACCAGTCGCAGGAAAACCTGCCGCATGGCGGCCTGTCCGCCGGCGCTGGTTTCTTGATAGAGTTCCTCAGCACGGCGCGCCAACGCCCCGGAGACACTGCCCGTTTCGTGGTAGGCGTCCAGGGTCATGACGTTGCCATCGCGCCGGTCAAAAATTTCGGTCAGCGCATACTGCATCAACGGCAACGCACCGGGTTGCTCGGCGATGTCCGCGACCATGGCGGCGACTAATCCGGTTTCTACCTGGATGCCAACGCGCTCCACTGGGCCAATGATCGCCTCGCGGATTTCATCAGGCGACAGCGGCAGCACAACTTCATTGCGCAGCCGGACCAGTTCACCAAACGCCGGATAGTTCAGCGGACGGTCGTAGAAGTCTGCGCGCATGGTAATAATGATACGCACACGGCTTTCAGGGTCAGTGGTCGCTACGCGCAGGTTGTCCAGAAACAGCGTGCGTGCGTCTTCGTTTTCGGTGGTGGTGAAGACTTCCTCGAACTGGTCAATCACCAACAGCAGTTCGCTGCCCTCTGGCATGATGGCGCGAACAGCGTTTAGCAGTCCGTTCTCATCAGCGCACAGTTCGTCGTAGAGGTTTTCCGGTGGGGTCGCCGCGATGCTCAGCAGCGCCGTCGTCAGTTCGACAAACGGATCGTTGCCGGGAACCATCTCCGCCATGTACCACTGGTCGGATCCGGGCAGCGCGCCCTGTCGCAATGACGGAATCACGCCGGCCTTGACCACGCTCGATTTACCACTCCCGCTAGGGCCAATCACGGCCAGGAAGCGGTGTAGCTCGTCCTCGGCATCGCGCAGCCGGTCTAGCAGCCGGTCGATCAGCATGTCGCGCCCGAAGAAATCGCTCGCGTCGGCTTCCTCAAACGCCTGCAAGCCCTTATAGGGGTTGGGAGCCTGGTCGCCCATCGGGACGATCAAGGTCGAAGGCGAGAGTGGGCTGGTGATCACCAGCATATCGTCGTCTTGTGCGCCGGTGCCAGGAGCCTCCATCGGTTTAGTGATCACGAGCATGTCGTCGATATCGGCGTCGTCGGTGCGCGCAGGGCGTGCGGCCTGTTCTTCGACACCTTGCAACGCCCGCTTGAAGTCAATCGCCAAGCTCAGCGCATCAGGGTAACGGCTGAGCGGGTCTTTGGCTGTCGCGCGCTGGATCACCATATCTACCGTCGGGGGCAGATCAGGCCGTGTGTTGAGGATCGAGGGCAGGGGATCGTTGATGTGCTGCAACAAGATCGCCATCAAGCCCTGTTCGCCTCGGAACGGCGGATGTCCCACCAGCATCTCGAAGATCACAATCCCCATACTATAGAGATCGGTTTGCGGCGAGACGGGTTGGCTCTGCGCCTGTTCAGGTGCAAGATAGAATGGGGAGCCGGTCAGCGCGCCATCGTCGAGGTCTTCCTCACCATCCACCGTCGCGTCGCGCAAGTCTTTGGCGATACCGAAGTCGGCAAGATAGGCGTTGCCCTCTTCATCAAATAGAATGTTGTCGGGTTTGATGTCGCGATGGACGACGTTGCGCCGGTGGGCGGCGGCTAAGGCCTGAGCTATCTGCTCGGTGATGCGCACCGCCATCTCGTTGGAGACCGCCCCCCCTTTGAGCTTCGCGCGCAGACTGCCGCCGCGCAGCATCCGCATGATCAGAAAAGCTCCATCGGGTTCGCGCCAGTAGTCGTATAGTGACACAATGTGAATATGTTCCAGCCGTGCAACCAACTGCGCCTCGAACTCGAAGCGCCGGATGAAATCCGGGTGGTTAGCGTATTCCGGCAGGATGATTTTCATCGCCACGTCGCGCCGCAGCACGGGTTGGTGAGCGCGATACACCGCGCCGAACCCTCCTGCGCCGAGCAAATCGTGGAGTTCGTATCCTTTAATCGTCTGACCCGTAAGATCATTCATAAGCTCATGTATCCTCCCGGCGCAGCGCTGCGCCTCCTGGTTGCGCCAGTGGTAAAAGATAGTGACACGTCGGATAAATATAGTATCAGGGTAAATCCAAATTGGTGCAACGTGGCGGGTAAGTTGTTTGCCAATCGTTTTTGTGGCACGATTAGCATAACGCATACCACACACACGCACCCAGCACAGGCGACAGCAATCAGCCACTGCCCGGTGCAGCAAAAAAGGATAAGCCCATGACCCGCCCCTGGCTCTCATTTGTGCCCTATACCATCGCATTAGACATCCTCAATCATCCCGGCGCAAGCCCCGTAGGACGCGAGCAACACAGCACAGCGGTCGCTATGTTTGCGGATGTGTCGGGCTTCACAGCGATCAGCGAAGCGCTGGCGCGGGCGGGGCGCGGGGGGACCGAAGAACTGACGCGCATCCTCAACGACTATTTCGAAACCATGATCGTGCTAGTGCGGGCGTATGGCGGCATTGTGGGGCAGTTTGGCGGGGACGCGCTGACGGTATTATTCCCCTTCACCTCTGAAACACGGCCTGTCGTGGTGCGCCGCGCGGTACAGTGTGCGATGGAGATGCAGGCGGCAATGGACCGCTTTGCGTCGCTCGTCACGCAGGTGGGCACATTCCAACTCTCATTCAAGGCGGGACTGGCGGCGGGTCACTGTTACTGCACCACCGTCGGCGATCTGGACGTGGGGCACAAGTCGGTGGTGGCGGGCGGTGCGCTGGACCTGTGCGCGGATGCGGAGAAGGTCGCGGCGCGGGGCGAAGTGGTGATCCACCACACGCTGCTGGCGGACGCGGGTGCAGTAGAAACAGAGCAAAAAACCGACGACTTTCAGCGTGTGATCCGGCTGGCGGATACGGTGACGCAGGAACCATTGCCCACACTAGACCGCGATCTGATGTCCGACGAGCAGCACACATTGGCGGCGTATGTGCATCCTGTCATCGCCGAGCGCCTGACACGGGGCCAGCGGGGTTTCGTGAACGAGCATCGCGGCGTAACGGTGCTGTTCGTACATTTCGGTGGCTACGATTATGACGGCGATCCCGACGTGGGCGCGAAGCTGCAATCCTATCTCAGCGCGGTGCTGCGTATCGTACAGCAATACGACGGCTATCTGAACAAAGTGGACATGGGCGACAAGGGTAGCAAGGTGATCGTGCTGTTTGGCGCGCCGGTGGGTCACGAGGATGACGAAGAACGCGCGCTGCGCTGTGCCCTGGAACTACGCGCGCTCCCCGGTGTGACCACGCGCATTGGCGTGAATACGGGCTTTGCGTTCTGCGGTTTGATCGGCGCACCGGAACGACAGGAATATACCGTGATGGGCGACGCGGTGAATCTCTCCGCGCGGTTGATGCAGGCCGCCCAGCCGGGGCAAATTCTCGTCAGCCAGGACACGCAGCGGCGGGCCGCACGGTTCTTCGACTGGCAGCAGTTGACGCCGGTCACCGTCAAGGGGAAATCGGAGCCGGTGCAGGTCTACGCGGTGGAGCAGGTGCGGGGCCGCTCGATCATGACCACGCAGGAACTCGATTACGCGCTGCCGATGGTGGGGCGCGCGGACGAACTCGCCACTGCCGAGGCCGCGATCACCCGTGTGCTGGCAGGCGCAGGGCAGATCGTCGGGATCACTGCCGAGGCGGGCCTGGGGAAATCGCGGCTCAGTGCGGAGATCATCCGGCTGGCGACGGCGGAGGGCCTCACCGGGCACGGCGGCGAGTGTGAATCCTACGGCACAACCACCAGCTACCTCGTCTGGCATCACATCTGGCAAACATTCTTCGGCATTGATCCGGCGTGGCCGCTGGC
>CBEVZO010000017.1:0-14622 GCA_965554365.1 uncultured Anaerolineae bacterium | reverse complement strand
GGATCGCGATTGACATCCGCGCCCGGAACAAACTGCCCGCTATACAGGCCGAGTTCACCATCCATGAAGATGTGACACAGACTCAACCGTTGATCGTGGTGCTGCCGATCAATAACTACCGCCGCCCGCTGTATACCCACAAAGCCGCGTGCCCGGTAACTGGCTCGCTGCGTGTCGGGGAGCAGCAGTGGACGTTCGACCCTGCGCGCGATTGGGCGCTGGTGGACGTGCAAAAAACGTTCTACCCGTACAATGGCTCGTTCTGGAAATGGGCGGCGTTCGCGGGGCGCGATCAAGACGGCGTGCCAGTGGCAGTCAATCTGACACACAACATGATCCGTGACGACACGCAGTGGAACGAGTGCTGTGCCTGGATCAATGGGGCGCTGCACAGGCTAGGCGCGGCACGTTTTGAGTACGATCCCCATGCTACCCAACAGCCCTGGCATATCACGACCACTGATGGTCGTGTCGATCTCACCTTCACACCGGAAGGTGAACGCGCCGAGGAAATCAACATAGCCGGAGTGGTCCGCTCAAACTTTCACCAACCGTTCGGAACATTCCGAGGCACGGTACTCGATGACGCAGGCATAGCGCACCACATCGACGAAGCGTTCGGTGTCACCGAACACCACATGCTCAAAGCATAAACGATCCCTGAAGCACGGATCAAGTCTTACGGTCCAACGTGAAGAGTCGGTGCGTCATAAAGAGCAAAACCCGCCGAGTCTTGAACTCGGCTTGAGAAATCTGAACCCAATCCTAACGCACAGCCGGCGTGGAATCAGCTACAATACGATCAGATTGTCCGTGTTGTGTTCACAGGAGTCCAGTGTGCCGCAACTGCCAGAACACCCGTCCGCCGACCAATCAGCATTTGATAACGACTCTGACATCACGCCTACTGAGTATCGCATCGTTCGCAAAAGCAGCCGTTACAACATCACCGGTCCCCAGGGCCGCGTATTCAGTAAATACAAAAGCGCCAGTGTCGTCGGCCCGCGCTGGGAAGAATTGACGCACACGCCCTGGCCCCATAAGAGTTCGGCGTATGAATCCGGGCTGCGCTTGTGGGAACTGGGCCTTATCCCACGCGAGCAAGTCGGACAGACCGCACTGCAACCGCGTTTGCTTCCTATTGCCGCACCGCGAAAGAAATCAGCCGCACAACCGCCAGCACCTGTTGAGTCAACACCCGCTGCCACACCGCCGAAAGCCGCATCTGCCGCACAATCTCAATCCGCATCGGCTATCAAGCGCACGATCAGACTAGAACATCCCCCCTTAGGATTGCCCGTGCCCCGCATCGATCTGGCACGTCAAACCGCCTTGATCGAGTCGCTGCGCAAGAATCCGCGCCTGCTGTTCAACGACGACATTCGTGTCGCCTTGCAACAGGAAATTGAATACCACCGGCCTTACGCGCGGTGGGCGGAAAAATTACTCAAGATCCTGGCCCGCTACGATACTCAACAGCGGATGCGTGAACCTGAATCGCCCATGCAGCAAAACACAATCCTGGCCCGACATATTGCGTGGCAGGAACAGCAGCTTCAGCACACCGAGGCCAAACGCACCTAAAGTCCCCACCTCATCCTCATCGATATCCTCATCGATTCAGCGTAGCCCACAGCAATCAATTGTGGTATAAATCGTGTGCCTATCGTTAATCAGTGCTACCTGTGCAATCCTAATCACCCATGCCCACACCCACCATTCGTCCCGTACATCTTACAGATGCCGCCGCACTACAACGCGCCTGCTGGTCGGGGCGCACGCTGATCGGCATCATCGAGTTTTTGCAGCGTGCAGAAAAAACCCGCGCGAAACGGCGCGGCCTGGGCGTGGTAGCAGTGCTAGATAACCATATCTGCGGGTTTGGAATGCTCACATTGTGGCCGCGCACAGCAGAGATTAGCGACCTGATTGTGTCATCCGGCTACCAGGGTCACGGTATCGGAACCGCGATTATTACGCATCTGACAACCACTGCACGTGAATTGAATGCGCAAGTGCTTGAAATTGGCGTGGCGCTGTCCAACCACCGCGCGCTTGACCTGTACCGGCATTTGGAATTCCACGATCACCACACTTTACACATCGATCTGGGGGACGGCCCCGAACCCGTACTCTATCTGGAGAAAAGTCTACTGCTGCGCTAGCGGCTTAGCGTTCGCCACCCTCACCACGATATAACGCGCGCACAGCCGGATCCTCAGGATCAGGATAATCGTAACGGTCAATCAATGTGCCTAGCGACACTTCATGCATAGCACGCGTCCCCAACAACAACTCTTGCAACACAATATCAATCACCAACAACAACCGTCCAAAGTGCGTATACTGACCGCGCAACGCCGTGAACAGCGTCGCGAAAATGCGCTCACGCAGTTCAGGGTCCAACACACCACTGCCGGGCCATCCTACAAGCCAGCCATGTTGATATGCGCCAATCGACACAATATCCGCACGCAGCAGCACCAATTGGTGAATCGCGTCCTTGCGGGCCGAAGCATCCACCAAGCGCCCAGTTTCACGGAACGGCACGTTGCTCAAAGCAGGGTAGATCGTGCCTGGCTCCGACATCCGCACCACCCGGCCCAGACTCCCGTCATCAAACTCAAACGCGCGCGCCAACGCACGGGCACACGGGGTGTAATACTGCACCAGGTGACTATACTCAGCGTGCCAGTCAATGCGCCAGAGCAATGACAAATAATCGCTGAAATCAAGCGCCAGTTGCGGCGGTGTATGGGGATCGTATGGTGACGTGATCTGGCTAATGCGGGCGTCGTCACTGGGATTCATGAGGGCATCTATCCTCTGTGCTAAAAACTATCCTCAAAATAGACCTAAGCAGTTAGCCTTTAGCAGTTAGCAAAAACCCTACACTTTGAATGCACGGTTAGGTGATTTTGCTAACAGCCAATCGCTAATTGCTGCTTGCTTATCAGTTCTCGGCAGAGCGTAAGTATAGCAGGCTATTGCCCATAAGACTATACACGAACGGCATAGGTGTCAACATCGATGCACGACCCTAAAGGTAACGCCCACGCAAGCTGTTGAGAATGTCCCCCAACATCCCGTAAGCGGTCGTGGTCGGGTCAGTATCGCCTTCGATCCACGTCAGGTGATGCAGAGAATCCAGTTCAAAGGTAACGGCGCTGCTGGTCTGGCTGACCTGACTCAGCGGGTCCGAGATTGGCAACCGCATCGGGCGCACAGTAGCCCGCACCGTGTCTTCCTGACGCACCGCCTCACACACCAACTTGATACGCTCACCGGACACCCGCGCCGCCTGTGCATCCGCGCTGGAAATATCCGTGATCCCGGTGCGTGCCACATCTGCCGGACGCAGATCAGCGCCCATCAACACGTTCGCCAAGACCACGATTTTCACCGCTGCATCCCAGCCTTCCAGATCGGTCGAAGGATCAGCTTCCGCCACGCCGATCTGCTGAGCCTGGGCTATTGCGTCTTCAAACGGAATGCCGTTTTCCAGGCAGGTAAGCACGTAGTTCGTCGTGCTGTTGAGAATCCCACGTATGCGATGCATAGTCGCCGCGAGCAGCGCCTCGCGCCCCATGCCCAACACGGGCGCGCCATCCATCACGGTGCTTTCAAAGAAAAATCCGCGTTCCTGTTCGCGCGCAAGCTGCATCAGTTCGCGATAGGCAAACGCAACCGGGCCTTTGTTCGCCGTCACGACATGCCGTCCAGCCTCTAGTGCCGCGCGCACATAGTCGGTGGCAGGCTGCCCGGTGTGCGGATTGAGCCACGTCGCTTCCATTACCACATCCGCCGGACACGCGGCGATAAAGGCCGCTGTATCTGCAACAGACGTGCCCGTATGCAACGCATCCAGTTTCTTGCCGGAATCAACCAGACTGAGCGCGGCGGTCAGGTCCAACCCCGCAGGGTTGATCGCCAATCCGCGCGAATGTGTCGCGATCCCGGTGACGCTGTACGTTACACCGTATTCCTGCGCCAACACCTCGGTCTTGCGTAGCAATAAACGCGCCAGCGCACGCCCTACGTTGCCGAACCCTAATAATGCAATATTGACGTGCATAACGACCCTCTTTCGAAGCACACACAATAACCACACAAATGCTACCCATTAGGGACTTCATTATACTCGATGTGCGTACTGCCTTCGCTGAATATTGTACGCAGCAGTTCCGCACATTTTGGGGGTTGGACCTGTACCTATGCTAAGATCAGAAGTGGAACTCTCATCGAGAGCGGTTGAGGGAACGGCCCAACGACACCGCGGCAACCTCTGGTTGAGCTTACAGCAACCGGAACGGTGCTAAGTCCGTCAGAGACAAACTCTGAGAGATGAGGGGTAACGAGATGTCATTCTGCGTGCCCCTTGGATATTTGCGAGGGGCGCTTTTGTGTCACCACGCTCCAGAAAGAAATGAGGCGCTTACGTTATGACTCACACACCTACACCGGCATTCACCAATCGTCGCTATCTGGACGCCATTGCGGACCATGTGCTGATCTACGATGGCGCGATGGGTACGAGCATCCAGCAGTATAACCTGACGGCTGAGGACTTCGGCGGGACACCATACGACGGCTGCAACGATTACCTGGTAATCACGCGTCCCGAAATTATTGCGGAAATCCATGCCTCGTTTTTGCAGGTCGGTTGCGAAGTGGTCGAAACTGACACGTTCCGCGCCAACTGTTTGACGCTAACAGATTACGGATTGCAGGATCGCACACTCGACATCAACCGCGCCGCCGCCCAGATCGCGCGGCGTGAAGCAGATCGTTTCGCTGCCGACACCGGCATTCCGCGTTTTGTGGCGGGCAGCATGGGACCGTCGGGGATGCTGCCCTCGTCGGATGATCCCGACCTCAGTCAGGTCACATTCGACGAATTGGCAAATATCTTCTCCGAGCAGGCGCAGGCGCTTGTCGAAGGCGGCGTAGATGTGCTGCTGCTCGAAACCAGTCAGGACATTCTCGAAGTGCGCGCCGCGATAGTAGGCATCAACCGCTATTTTCAGGCAGCAGGCGTGCGGATTCCGATACAAGTGCAGATCACGCTGGACACCAGCGGCAGAATGCTATTTGGCACGGATATCGGCAGTGCGCTCACCACACTCGAAGCGCTGCCGATTGACGTGATCGGCATTAACTGCTCCACCGGGCCGGAACACATGGCGCAGCCGGTACGCTTTCTGGTGGAACACAGCACCCGCCCCATTAGCGTGCTGCCCAACGCGGGCCTGCCGATCAATGTGGATGGCGAAGCAGTCTATCCCATGCAACCCGATCCGTTTGCACAGATGCTCAGCGAGTTTGTGGACTGGGGTGTGAATGTCGTTGGGGGCTGCTGCGGCACAACGCCGGAACATTTGCAGCGCCTCATTCACCATGTGTGCGGGGATCAACCTCAGCGCGCGCCGCTACAACGCACCCCGCAAACTGAACCTACCGCGTCCAGCGGGATGCGGGCCGTCGCGATGCAGCAAACACCGCCCCCAACACTGATCGGCGAGCGTGTCAACAGTCAGGGCAGCCGCAAGATCAAGCGCCTGCTGCTAGCCGACGATTATGACGCGATTGTGCAGGTCGCAGAACAACAAGTCGCGGCGGGTGCGCACATTCTCGATGTGTGTGTGGCACTCACCGAACGTGACGACGAAGTGGAACAGATGAAAACCGTCGTCAAACGCCTGTCGCTGGCGGTTGAAGTGCCGCTGATGATCGACAGCACGGAGCCGGACGTGATCGAGGCCGCGCTGAGCCTGTATCCGGGGCGCGGACTGATCAACAGCATCAACCTCGAAAACGGACGCGAGCGCGTGGAGGCCGTGCTACCGATTGCGCTCAAACACGGGGCGGCAGTCGTGGCGCTGACCATCGACGAAATAGGCATGGCGAAAACTGCCGCGCGTAAGCTGACCGTCGCCAAAGCAATCTATGAGATCGCCGTGCATGAATACGGCCTCGCGCCGGAAGACCTGATCTTCGACACGCTGACCTTCACGCTGGCGACCGGCGATCCTGAGATGGCAAACAGCGCGGTGGAAACGCTAGAAAGCCTCCGGCTGATCAAGGCCGAGTTACCCGGCGTGCTGACCTCGCTTGGCGTGAGCAATGCGTCGTTTGGCCTCAGCAAAGCGGCGCGCGCCGTACTCAACAGCGTGCTGCTGTATCACGCCGTCGAGGCCGGGCTGGACATGGCGATTGTCAACCCGGCACACATCACGCCCTATTTCGAGATTCCCGAAGATCAACGCAAACTCGCGAACGCGTTGATCTTAAACGAGCATCCCGACGCGCTGACCGACTATATCCAGTATTTCGAAGAACACGATGTTGCAGTCAGCGGCGATGAGCAAATTGATCTCACTGAGGGCATGACCGCTGAGGAAGCCCTGCACTGGCAAATCTTACATCGCAAAAAAGACGGCGTTGAGGCGCTGATCGATGACGCCCTCACACGGCAAGATGCGGTGACAGTCCTCAACCATGTGCTGCTGCCTGCGATGAAAGAGGTCGGAGACAAGTTTGGCGCGGGCGAGTTGATCCTGCCCTTCGTGTTGCAAAGCGCGGAAGTCATGAAACGTTGCGTCGCCTATCTCGAAAACTTCCTCGAACGCAAAGAGGGAACCAGCAAAGGCATAGTCGTGCTGGCGACGGTCTACGGCGACGTACACGATATCGGCAAAAACCTCGTGCGCACCATCCTGAGCAACAACGGCTACACGGTGATCGACCTGGGCAAACAGACGCCCGCCAACGTGATCATCGACGCGGCAGTGGAACACAACGCCGACGCCATCGGCCTGAGCGCGCTGCTGGTCAGCACATCAAAACAGATGCCGCTGATCGTCAATGAGTTGGCCCGGCGTGGCCTGAATTTCCCCGTGTTGATCGGCGGCGCGGCGATCAACCGCGCATTTGGGCGGCGCATTCTGTTCCTTGAAGAATCTGGCGCGCCATATGCATCCGGCGTGTTTTACTGCAAAGACGCGTTCGAGGGGCTGGACGTCATGGATCAACTGGTCGATCCTAACCGGCGTCCGGCGCGGTTGGAGCGCGTGATCGAAGCCGCGTATCAGGAAGCGGGCAAAAAACGCCCACCTGTCCACGCGCGCCGCACGACCGGCTCACGCACTGTCACGCCCGCACCCAACATCCCTAAGCCGCCGTTCTGGGGCCACAAAACCGTGCGCAATATCCCGCTGGACTCGGTGTTTCCGTTCATTCACAAACCGGAGTTATTCCGTCTGAGTTGGGGCGCGAAAAACGCGCGGGGCGACGAATGGACGGCGCTCGAAGCGGAATTCGAGGCACGACTAACGCGCATGAAAAAAGCGGCGCTGGCAGATGGCACATTGAACCCGCAGGCCGTGTACGGTTATTATCCGGTGAAATCCGACGGCGACGCGCTGGTGATCTTTGACCCGGTGAGCTTTGAGGTCAGTGAGCAACTGAACGAGATTGCGCGCTTCACCTTCCCACGCCAGCCGTTCGGCGATCACCTGTGTCTCGCAGATTATTTCGCGCCGCTGGGCGGGAATCAAGTCGATGTGTGCCCGCTGCAAGTGGTCACGGTAGGCGAGACGGCCACCGAGACATTCGACACACTGCAAGGTGATGATGAATACAGCGAGGCGTATTTCTTTCACGGCTTAGCGGTACAGACGGCAGAGGCCACCGCGACCTATCTCAACCGCCACATCAACCGCGAACTGGGCATCCCGGTCGAGCGCGGCAAACGTTACAGTTGGGGCTATCCCGCGTGCCCGGACCTGGACGATCACGAGATCATGTTCCGGCTGCTACCCGCTGAGGCGAACCTGGGCATGACACTGACATCCGCCTTCCAACTCGTGCCGGAACAATCAACGGCGGCGCTGTTGGTGCATCACCCGGACGCCAAGTATCTCAGTGTGGGCGTTTCGCGCACCGAACAACTGACGAACGCATAGGGGGATCAGACACATGGCACAAATACCATTCCGCGAACGTCTGGCACAAGGCACGCTGCTCGCTGATGGCGCGATGGGCACGATGCTGCATGCACTGCAAAACCTGCCCATCGACACCTGTTTTGATCTGCTAAACCTGGATGATCCCGGCATGGTGGCGGATGTACATCGCCGCTACATCGAGGCCGGAGCAGAGATCATCGAAACGAACACGTTCAGCGCCAACATCTACAAGCTGGGCGATTGCCACAGAGAAGAGGAAGTCACTGCGATCAACCGTGCAGGGGTCGAACTCGCCCGCAAAATGGTGGAGTCAACTTTCCGCGACGACATCTACATCGCCGGATCGGTGGGGCCGCTGGGTGTGCGGCTGGCTCCCTTTGGGCGCACCACACCCGAAGAAGCCTTTGACGCGTTCACCATCCAACTGCGCGCGCTGATTAAGGCAGGCGTAGACCTGCTGATCTTTGAGACGTTCACCGATCTGGAAGAAATTACCCAGGCGATCCGTGTCGCCCGTGTCATTGATCCGCAGATGCCCATCGTCGCGCAGATGACGTTTACGCGCGATGATCGCACACTGCTCGGCGACGCTCCGGCGCAGGTCGCACGCGCGCTGCACGACCTGGGAGCAGACGTAATCGGCGTGAATTGCAGCGGCGGCCCCGCGCAGTTGTTGCGCATTCTGCAATTGATGCACCGCGCCGTGCCAAAAGTAAAACTCTCGGTTGTGCCGAACGCAGGCTGGCCGGAAACCGTCGGCGGGCGCGTGATGTATACCGCCACCCCGGACTACTTCGGCGAGTATGCGCTGGCGTTTCAGGACGCGGGCGCGTGTATGGTGGGCGGCTGCTGCGGCACGACGCCGGAGCATATCCAGGCCATGCGCGACGCCCTTGACGATCCCGCGCGGCCCCATCCCACCCTATTTACGGTGCGCGATCTGAGTGAGGACAGCCAGTTAGAAGTGCCCGAACAGCCCACCGAACTGGCACGCAAACTCGCGGCGGGACGGTTTGTGGTGACGGTGGAAATGCCGCCGCCGCGCAGCTTCATCGCGCAGAAGGTCATCGCCTCGGCGGAACTACTGCGTGAGGCGGGTGTAGATTTTATCAACGTCTCCGACAGCCCAATGGCGCGGATGCGTATGAGTCCCTGGGCCGTGTGCCATCTGATTCAAGATCGCGTGGGGCTGGAAACCGTGCTGCATTTCCCCACACGAGGCCGTAACCTGCTTCGCGTGCAGGGCGATCTACTGGCGGCGCATGCGCTCGGCGTGCGCAACATCTTCGCCGTGATGGGCGATCCGACCGTGATCGGAGATTATCCCGACTCGTTTGATACCCACGATATTGTGCCGTCCAGCCTGATCAAACTGGTGCAACAACGTCTGAACCAGGGCCAGGATCAAGCAGGCAACTCCATCGGGCAACCGACCTCATTTGAAGTGGGCTGTGCGCTCAATGTAAACGCTCGCGATCTGCAACGCGAAGTGCGCCTGTTGAAAAAGAAAATCGATGCGGGGGCAGACTTTGCCCTGACGCAGCCGGTTTACGATCCGCCAGTGCTGGAATGCTTCACTGCCGCCTACGCCGAGACGCATGGGCCGCTGGAACTGCCGATCCTGGCGGGAATTTTGCCGCTGTATGGCACACGGCACGCGAGTTTTCTGCACAACGAAATCCCCGGTATCGAGATTCCTGACGACATCCGGCAGCGCATCGCGGATGCGGGCGACGAGGCTAA
Organism: uncultured Anaerolineae bacterium; assembly: GCA_965554365.1. GTDB lineage: Bacteria > Chloroflexota > Anaerolineae > Aggregatilineales > Aggregatilineaceae > CAYRNY01. The sequence goes on along the minus strand of CBEVZO010000017.1, from coordinate 4,912 downwards.
GCAGGAAGGCGTGAAGATCGCGCAAGATCTGCTCAGCGGCCTGCAAGGACTCGCACAGGGCACATACATCATGCCTGCGTTTGGGCGCTACGATCTTGTCGCCAACGTCGTCGATGTGTTGGGCCGCACATAGGTTATGAATACTGCGTACTGCGCATAAAAAACCATACGCTTTCCCGCTAACTTCACGATCCGGCGTGCTGATCAACGCCGGATCGTGTTATTATGCAAGAGACGTTCCGCCAGTTGTCGGAACAACTATTCCGACATCAAAACAGCAGCCGCGTGCGCAACTCTGCCCCACCCAAAACGTAATACTAGCGGGGCTATGCGACAACTGCTGTGCCTGGAGGTGCAACAACATCATGCGTATTACACACCCCACAACACGCCTGTTCGTCCTTGCGCTGCTGCTGATTGTGTTGGTCACGGCCTGTGGCGGGGGCAATGACACTGATGACGCAAACACCGAGGATTTGCCGGAAGCACGTCCACTGCTGGAAGAAAGTGTTCAGCGGATCAACGAGGCCAACAGTCTTGAGTTGGAAATGGATATCAGCGGCTACCCAGTCCCCGTTGATAATCCCGCGCTCAATATTCCGCCGGAATTCCCGCTGCTGTTTCAAAACGTGCGCGGCTTCTTCCAGTCCCCGGACCGGCTGGCCGTCGAAATCTTATTCAGGTTCATGAACGCAACATTCACCGCTGACCTGATCGCGTTGGATCGGGATCACTATTTTCGGGGTGACGTGACCGCAGGCCGTTGGATCAACGACGAGTTGATTCCGGGCTTTTCTCCACTCACCCTGATGTCGCCAGAAGCAGGTATCCCCTTCGCGCTAATGTCCATCACACAGCTTGAAATAGTCGGGCGCGAAAAACTACGTGGAGAAGAGGTGTTTCACTTGACCGGGCTGGTTCAGGCCAGCGCCGTCCATACGCTGACATTCGGCCTGATCCGCAGTCGGGATGGCGAATTGACCATTGAGGTCTTCATCAACGTGCAAGATCGGCGCGTGGCGCAGATTTCGTTCACCGATCCGCCGCCAAGCGGCGAAGCAGAAGCCGACGCCACCACCTGGGACATCAGTATCCTGGATTACAATGAGTCGATATCCATCACGGCTCCAACAAACAACGACGACGATTAGGCCACTATGATCCACGCATCCACATCTGAACGCCGTGTATCCGGCTGGTTAGTACTGACAATCGTCAGCTTGCCGGTCTTCATTGGCGCGCTGGACCTGACCATCATCTCGGCGGTGCTGCCAGAGGTGATCATCAGCCTGGAACTACCCGTCAAGGAATACCTCGATCAGGCATCCTGGGCGGTCAATGGCTACCTGATCGCTTACGCCATCAGCATGACCTTCACCGGGCGCATCTCCGACCTGATCGGGCGGCGGTCAGTGTACATCGGCTGCCTGCTGATCTTCATGGTAGGGTCATACCTCATCACAGCGTATGACAATCCCACACTCAACGAGTGGATCACCAATTTCTACTATGACGTACTCAACCGAGACGCGCCGCGTTTGGCAGAACAGCACCTTTATCTGGTGATCGCCGGGCGCGTGGTGCAGGCATTTGGCGCGGGCGCGATGGTCCCCGTGACGATTGCGCTCGCGGGCGATCTATTCCCGCCGGAGCGCCGTGCCAAGCCCGTCGGCATGATCGGTGCAGTGGACACACTCGGCTGGGTGCTAGGACATCTCTACGGCGGTGTGATGGTGCGTTTCTTTGGCGCAAACGGAGATCGCATCGTGGATGCCTTCGACAACGTGGGCCTCGCCATCGACATGCCCTCGTGGGAAACCCTGTTTCTGCTCAACATTCCAATCAGCGCAGTAGCCCTGGTCGCGTCGTGGTGGGCGCTGCGTGGATTGGAACGCCCGCGCAACGTGGGCCGCTTTGATATACTCGGCACACTGTTTATCTCGGTTGCGATCATCGCCCTGAATCTAGGACTGGGGACCAGTCCAGAATCGGCAGGATCAGCATCTACCTTTGAAGAACTCAAGGGTACAACAACAAATTACATGCCGTACTTCCTGGCAACCGCCGCTGTCGCGTTTCTGCTGTTCATTCTGGTCGAAGCGTATTCCAAATCGCCGTTGGTGCGGCTAGGCATGTTCCGCAAACGCAACTTCTCCGCATCATCCGCCGCCAATTTCCTGGTCGGCTTCTGTCTTGCGATTGGGTTGGTCAGCGCGCCGCTGCTGGTAAATTTCCGCGCAGACACGCCGGACAGCGCGGACATTCAAGAAGCCGCCTACATCGCAGGGCTGCTGCTCTCTGGTCTAACTGTGCCAATGGCCCTGGCCGCGATTCCCGGCGGCTGGCTCAGCGAGCGTTACGGCTACCGCACACCGACCGTATTAGGGTTGGCACTGGCGTGCATCGGGTTCGCATCGACGGGCGCGTTCTGGGAACACGATACCTCATATTGGATCATGGCCGCGCAGATGAGTCTGATCGGGGCAGGATTGGGCTTGACCATCTCACCGATTGGCACAGCGGCGCTGAACAATGTGGACGAACACGAACGTGGTGTCGCCTCGGCCCTGGTGCTGATCCTGAGGCTGGTCGGCATGACCATCGCAATCTCATGGCTGACGATCTACGCACTGGACCGTTTCGACGTGGTGCGCGAGGATTATGTAGCGGACATTACCGGGACCACTGAGGAGATCATTCTCGCGGCGCAGCAGGCGAATCTGCTCGCGGCGGTAGATGTAATCAGCGAGCTACAATTCATCGGCGCAGCAGTCAGCGGTGCGGCGCTATTGATCGCGCTGTTCATGCACGGCGGGCAGCGTGCCACGTTGCAGGAGTAACACAATCACCAATCACGCTCGCTCCATCAGGACGACGAATTGACCATAAGACAAATTCCAGATGCTTGTGGCTGCACCTGGGATGTTATTGTATGCACTATGTGAATTCAAACGCGCTCGGCCTCACCCCCTAAATCCCCCTCTCCATCCGAGACATTTTGTTGCGCTGGCGCTCAACGAAAATTATGGAGAGAGGGACTTGATCATGCACCGGATACCCCCTCGCCGATACTTCGCAGAAGCGCACGGGGAGGGAATTGGGGCCGTTTAATTAGCATAAGACTCGATTCGAATCCACATAAGACGTATTGTATTTTGTGACATTGCCCACACCCACCTATAATTATCCACAAGCGTTTTTCCACCCGCATACACAGAACGGTAGATATTATGTCCAATAGCTCCTCGATTTATGTCCTGGTGGCCGTCCCGATCACATCAATGATCGATTTTCGAGAGAATCTCAACCAGGACCCACAACTCAAAGTTAAGATCGTAACCAGCGAGGCCGAAGCACGCGAGGTTCTGGCTGATTCAGGACAGCGCACCGATGCGTTCATCATCGACAACGAATTAGGCGGCGTGTTCGAGCTAATCAAAGAACTGCGCCAGACCTATCCTCGACTGTTGATTATTCTAGTGGATCGCGAAGCTGATTTCGGGATGCCCGGTCATGCCGACGAAGTATCCGTCCAGCCGTTTAAGGATAACGATCTGCTCAAGCGCATCAAACGGCTCACTGAGGAACGCAGCCTGCAAACCTTGCGTGCGGACGCGCTACCACCTGTGCGCCAGTTCGCCAAATCGCTGCGCCGCGCCGGGCCGGGCCAATCCAAAGCGCAGGCCGCTGTCGAAGCGATTACCGAGCTAGGCTACGATTACGTGGCGTTTTATAACATCATGCCCACCACACCGCCCGAACTCCGGCTGAACGCGCAAGTGGGGCCTGATGGTATCACGCAGCTTGCACCACAAGCCCAAGAATACGACGCGTCACTCGTGGGCTGGGTCGCGCAGAACGGCCAGAGTCGCATTGTCGGCCCGGATGACCAACCGAATCACCCATTCGTGCGGCAACAACGGTTTGGCTCCGGCGCGTGTATCCCGGTCGGTATCACGCTGCGCTTTGGTGTGATCTTCGCGTGCCGCGAACAACCCAGTGCGATCACACAGCAAAATGTGCTGATGCTGGAATTGGTCAGCGCCCAGCTTGCCAGCGCGCTGGCGAAACAGGCGCGGTCATAACGTGAGCCTGCCAGCACCAGCAAAGCGAGCGCGATCATGTCACCCCTAATCACCATCGGCACGGCCCAAAGCCAACCGGGGACGATCACCTACGGCACGTTTGACGCTGTGCCCCTGCCGACTGGGGGCATGGATCAATTCCCCGTCATTATTGCGCAGGGACACGATGCGGATGGCCCGGTGTTATGGCTGACCAGCAATATTCACGGCGGCGAATACGATGGCATTGCCGTAATCCATCACCTCATCACTGCCGATTTGGTGCGCAACCTCAACGGAACCGTGATCGCGATCCCGACTCTCAGCCCGGCAGGACTGCGCACCAGTGAACGCAGCCCATATTATTTGCACGGCAAAGACCCTAACCGGCTATTTCCCAGCCTGCCGGAACTGCACCACGTCGTTCCGCGCGCGGCTGTTCCGCTGGCCCTGGAAATGGCGTTCGCGCGACTGTTCGAGCGCATCGACGCCACCGCAGATTACCTGATCGATCTGCACGATTATGGCATCGATGCGATCCCGTTTGCGCTGCGTGACCCGGTATTTTACCGCGAAGCGCGCGACCGGCCCGGTGCTATGCGGCTACAAACCGTCGTGGGCGACATGCTCAAGGCGCTGGGGTTGACCGTGATCAACGAATACGCATCCGACAAATATCTTGATATGGACCTACACCGCACCGTCAGCGGCGCGACGCTCAATCGGGCACGCATCCCCGCCGTCACGATTGAGGTTGGCGGCTTCCGGCAGGTCAACCAGCGCTACGTTCAGGCGTGCGTGGTCGGCATTCGGAACGTGCTGTGCTGGGCGGAAATGCTGCCTGATGC